>JAGNWC010000004.1:0-3241 GCA_017986195.1 Hydromonas sp. | reverse complement strand
GGGTCGAGCCCGCAATGACCCGTACATTGATGTAATTTTCTCGAGCGTTGTTTACACGTTCATTGCAATTAACTTTTGTTGAATAATAACCACAGGCAATTATGGCAAATATTTTACTCACAGGCGGCACAGGTTATATTGGCGCGCACACCGCAGTGGTGCTGATTGAATCGGGGCACACGCCGATTTTGCTCGATAATTTTTCCAACTCCACGCCCAAAGTCGCGCAGCGCATCGAGATCATCACAGGCGTGAAGCCCACGGTGATTGAGCAAGATGTATTGAACACAACTGCTTTGGTGGATGTGCTAAACACCCACAACATCCAAGCCGTGATTCACTTTGCCGCGCACAAAGCAGTCGGTGAATCGGTTGCTAAACCGCTGTCGTATTATCAGAATAATGTAACGGGTACGCTCTCGGTGCTCGATGCAATGGCGCAAGCGCATGTGCGCCACATCGTGCTCAGTTCATCGGCAACCGTGTACGGCGAGCATGGCGTGCCACCAATGTCCGAGGACGCGCCGCTGTCGGCGACCAATCCCTATGGTCAAACCAAGGTAATGATGGAGCAAATCATCCGCGATGTGGCAGTGGCGGATAAAGATTTGCGTTACGCCATGCTGCGCTATTTCAATCCAGTGGGTGCGCACCCATCTGGGCAAATTGGCGAGCATCCGCGCGGTATTCCGAACAACCTCATGCCCTATGTACAACAAGTTGCGATTGGTTTGCGTGAGCAATTATCGGTGTTTGGCGACGATTATCCAACCGCCGATGGCACGGGCGAGCGCGACTATATTCACGTCATGGACTTGGCGCGCGGGCATGTGCTCGCAGTTAATCATTTGCTGGCGGGCAATAACTCATTCACCGTGAACCTTGGTACGGGCAAACCCGTTACGGTCTTGCAAATGGTGCAGGCGTTTGAGCAGGCATCGGGCAAGCCGATTGCTTATACCATTGCACCACGTCGTGCGGGTGATGTGGCGAGTGTGTATGCCAATCCAGAGTTGGCGCACCAATTGCTCGGATTTGAAACCGAATACAGCATTGCCGAGATGTGTCGTGATGCGTGGGTGTGGCAAAGTCGCAACCCAAATGGCTACGACGAGGCGTAAACGCTCCGAAAATCAAGTAAATTCGCGTAAACAAGAGCCACTCTATTGAGTTATGTGCAGGCACTCTGTATCCTAACGGGTTGGTTGCATTGATTTCAAAAGGACATTCAAAAATGGCATTAGTGGTACACAAATACGGTGGCACATCAATGGGCTCGGTTGAGCGCATTCAAAACGTCGCACGACGTGTGGCAAAATGGGTCAAAGCAGGGCATCAAGTGGTGGTCGTACCCTCGGCGATGTCAGGTGAGACCAATCGTTTGCTCGGTTTGGCCAAAGAGATCAACCCAAAATGTGCCGACATGAGCGCGCGTGAAATGGACATGATTGCCTCAACGGGCGAGCAGGTCTCGGTCAGTTTGCTCGCCATCGCATTGCAAGCCATCGGTACCCCCGCGATTAGCTACACAGGTTGGCAAGTCCCAGTGCGCACCAATTCCGCATTTATGAAAGCGCGCATTGAATCGATTGACGGCGCGAAGGTGAAAAAAGATTTGGATGCGGGTCGTGTGGTCATCATCACGGGTTTTCAAGGGGTTGATCCAGACAATAATATCACCACCCTCGGTCGTGGTGGTTCGGATACTTCAGCGGTGGCGGTGGCAGCGGCGATTAAAGCCGATGAGTGCTTGATTTATACCGATGTCGATGGCGTGTACACCACCGACCCACGTGTGGTCGAAAACGCGCGCCGCATGGACAAAATCACATTTGAAGAAATGCTCGAGATGGCGAGTTTGGGCTCGAAAGTTTTGCAAATTCGCTCGGTCGAATTCGCAGGTAAATACCAAGTCAAAACCCGCGTATTGTCCAGCCTGACCGATCCCGACATGGACATTAACATTGAAGCCAACTCTGGCACACTGATTACTTTTGAGGAAGACGAAACCATGGAAAAAGCCGTTATCTCTGGCATCGCGTTCAGCCGCGACGAAGCCAAAATCACTTTGAACCAAGTGCCCGATATGCCTGGGGTGGCGTTCAACATCTTGGGTCCGATTGCCGCTGCGAACATCGATGTGGACATGATTATCCAAAATCAAAGCAAAAACGGCACGACCGATTTTTCATTCACGGTCAACCGCGCGGAATACAACAAAACCATGGAATTGATGAACAATACCGTTGCGCCTGCAGTTGGCGCGGCGTCGGTGGATGGCAACGACAAAGTCGCGAAAGTCTCGGCGGTGGGTATCGGTATGCGCTCACACGTTGGCGTGGCGAGTAAAATGTTTGACACGCTCTCGCACGCAGGCATCAATATTCAAATGATTTCAACCTCCGAAATCAAAATTTCCGTGATTATCGAAGATAAATTCATGGAGTTGGCAGTGCGCGAGTTGCACCAAGCATTTGATTTAGAAAACGAAGTGAGTACAGACGCGGTATAAATTGCACTGAAAAACACGTTAAAAAAATCCACCCTATTGAACGCAGGGTGGATTTTTTATTTTGGAATGATTAAGCCATGATGATTGCCGTTGATGGGGTTTTGTTATAGTACAATCACAAATAACCCATCCCGTTGTGCGTCATCAAGGTCAACCGCATGGTGGGTGATATTGTTTAGCGATGAGGCTTTGAGGCATCGGTTGCCTTCCGCCGTTAGACACACAGGAGAAAGTGATGATTAAAAAAATATTTGTGCTCTTGCTGATGGCTGTGTACGCACAGGTTTCATACGCAGGTGACTGGGCAGTCGATCCATCTTCAAAATGCAAGGCTTGGAATCCGTATCCGCAACCCAATGAAAGCATCCAGTGGTCGGGCAGTTGCGTCGATGGCTATGCGCACGGAGAAGGAACGATTCGATGGTATCTTAATGGCGATCTCGGCGATGTCTATGTGGGCAATTATGCCAAAGGTTTGATGCACGGTGAGGGCGTGTTTACTTGGGCTAATGGCAGTCATTACGACGGTGAATACCTGTTGGGTAAGCGCAATGGCTTTGGTGTGATGACTTTGGCACAAGGTGATGGCAATGCTTTGTCTTACACCACGCTGGGTTTGGGCACTTGGGTGGGCGATACCTACCAAGTCGCAGGTTTGTGGCGTGACAATAATCTTGGTTTGGTGTGTCCCAGCAAAGCCGAGTGTATGAATAAGCAACCCAAGCCTCA
>JAGNWC010000144.1 GCA_017986195.1 Hydromonas sp. | reverse complement strand
CCTGGGGCGCGTGAAGTGCATCTTGATGGTCAGGTGTGTGAGATGACCAGTTATCAATATGATTTGCTCATGGTGCTCGCCGAGCGAGCGGGTCGCGTGCTGACGCGCGAATTTTTAATTGAGCAATTGAAAAACCAATCGTTGGAGGCGTTTGATCGCTCGATTGATGTGCACATCTCGCGCCTGCGTGCGGTGATTGAGGATGATGCGAAAACCCCCAAGCGAATTTTGACTGTGCGCGGCGCGGGCTATGTGTTTGCCAAACAACAGGATTGAGCAAGATTGAGCAGGATGGGTGTGCAATGAGACAAAAACTGTATTTCAAAATCTACCTTGCGGTGCTTGCCAGCATCGTGATTTTTGCTGTGGCAACCGCATTGTTGTGGCGCGTATTGGATGACCGCGAAGAGCGCGCAGGCGGACGATTTGACACCATCGGACAACTCATTCAAAATGCCTTGCCTCCAGCCGATGTGCCCCTTGCTGAGCAACAGCGCGTATTAGAGCAGCTCACGCGCAACATCCCGTTGTCGGTGACTTTGCTCAATGATCAAGGACAAACACTGGCGCACGTCGGTGAAAAACGAGCGTTTGGCCCTAAATTTAAAGTGGCTTTATCGGGTGGGCGCACCGCGTTTATTCGCCCGCCGCCACGAGGACAGCACGGTAACCAGCCTTCAATGGCGTGGACCTTCATTACGGGATTGCTGATATTGTTTGGCGCGGTGGCATTGACTGCCTTGCCGCTCACGCGCCGCTTGACCCGACGTTTGGAGTTGCTCAATGCGGGCGTGGAGCAGTGGGGGCAAGGCAACCTATCCGCACGCGCACCTGTGCAGGGCAATGATGAAGTGGCGAAACTGGCCACCAGTTTTAATCAAGCGGCGGGTAAAGTGGAGGAGCTCGTCAGTGCCAACAAAATGCTGCTCGCCAACGCATCGCACGAATTGCGCACACCGTTGACACGTATCCGCATGAATGTGGAAATGCTCAAAACCGATGCGGGTGATGTGCGCCAAACAAAACGCAAAACTGAAATTGAGCGAGACATCAGCGAATTGGACGAAATGATAGAGGGTATTTTGCTCTCCAGCCGATTAGAGGCTTATGACAAAGACGCCACCCAGATGCCGCTGGAGGCGGTGGATGTACTCGCCTTGGTGGCAGAAGAGTGCGCTCATTACAAGGATGTTGAAGTGGCTGGGCAATCGGTCACGCTGCAAGCCAATCCAAAACTATTGCGCCGATTGGTGCGCAATGCAGTCGAAAATGCGTTCAAATATGGTTTGCCACCCGTTGAGGTGCGTGTTGCAACGACAGGTGTTCAGGCGGGCGCGCGAGTGGAAATTCATTTTACCGACCACGGGCAGGGTGTGAAATTAGACCATCCGAATGATTTGTTTGAACCTTTTGTGCGTGCCCATCGTTCGCAAACTGGCGCGGGATTGGGATTGTCTTTGGTGAAAAAAATCGCCGAACGCCACGGCGGCGGGGCAAAAATCATATCGCCTAAAGACACTGCAATGCACTTGGTGGTGTGGTTCTAAAGCAATTGTGAAGCGGCCATAAAAAATGGGGCTAAAAATATTTAGCCCCATTTTTAAAAACACTGCCAACAATTACGGTTTCATTTGTTGTGAAACGGCTTTGACGGGGGCTTGGATTTCTAAGAACTGCGATTGACCCGCTTTGTTTTTAATCTCCAATTTCAATGCAATGATTTGCCCTTCTTTTAAAGGGGCTTTCAAGCCCATAAACATGATGTGCAAACTCCCCGGTTTAAGTTCTACTTTGGTATTGGCGGGTAGGGCGATGCTCGGTACTTGCGCCATCACCATTTTCTCGCCGTCCATTTTCATGGTGTGTAATTCTACAGTTTGCGATACATTTGCAGTTGCACCCACCAGCGTTGCATCTTGGTCAGCGGTTAAATTAACAAACGCGCCACCCATGCTTTGACCTTCGACTGTGGCACGTGCCCATGCGCCTTGGACTTCAATTTTAATGTCGCCCGCCATACGCATTTCGCTGGGCATATCCGCCATGGGGTTGCTCGCAGTAGGCGATGTGTGCCCTGCCATATTTTCATGTTTCATCTCGTGTTGTTTGTTGCAGGCACTCAAAGCGACAAGACTCAAAGTCGCAACGAGTGTGGTCATCAATTTTTTCATGGGGTTTCCTTGGTTCAAGATAAATGGGGAGCCAGCCTAAAGCCGACGATGAAATCATCAGCCGATATTGTAAGATTTCCCACCCATCACCACAACAGAAAACCTTATTTTTAGATGTTTAAAGCGATTGCACCTGTCGCCGAAGTCTAATAACGCAACGGCTTTATGGTTGTAAAAACGGGGCGGATAATCGTCCGCCCCGTTTGTGTGTCATTTCACCATTTACACCGCTGTCCCGACATTAAAATAGCGTGAATCAGGATGTGAAAAATAAAACCCACTGACAGATGAGGCCGGCCACATCGCGAGGCTTTCGGTCAAACTCATACCAATCGCATTCGCATCAAGCACGCGGAATACATCAGTTTTGATTTCATGCGCAGGGCAGGCAGGGTAGCCAGGTGCAGGGCGGATGCCTTGGTATTGTTCCTTAATCAGTTCGTGCGCGCTCAACTGCTCATTCGGCGCATAACCCCAATCCACTTGACGAATTTTCTCGTGTAGGTATTCGGCAAAAGCCTCAACCAAGCGGTCTGCCAATGCTTTGAACATGATGCTGTTGTAATCATCGTGCGCGGCTTCAAATTGCGCAATGCGCTGTTCCATATCCAAACCCGCAGTGACCGCAAACATGCCCACATAGTCGGCTTTACCTGATTCGCTCGGCGCGACAAAATCCGCCAGCGAGAGGTTCGGGCGACGCACACCATCAATCACTGGTTTTTCATTGTGTTGACGACCCGAGTTCCAGCGCAGCAACTCCTGCGTTTTCGCCTCGTCTGCGTACAGCGCGATTTCGTCATCGTTCACGGTTTGCGCAGGATACAGACCATACACGCCTTTGGCGGTAAGCCATTTTTCAGCAACGATTTTAGCGAGCATCGCTTGTGCGTCATCAAACACGGCTTTGGCGTGCGTGCCCACGATTGCATCGTCAAAAATCTTTGGATACGTGCCGATGAGATCCCACGTTTGGAAAAACGGTGTCCAGTCGATATAAGGTACCAGTGTCGCGATGTCCATGTCCTCAATCACTTGACGACCGAGTACAGCAGGTTTGGGCGGTGTGTAATTTGCCCAATCAATTTGCAATTTATTCGCGCGCGCTTGCTCCGCACTGATGAGGGT
>JAGNWC010000143.1 GCA_017986195.1 Hydromonas sp. | reverse complement strand
ACAATCCCTGCGCGCTCGACCGCGCGCGACATGATGACAAACACCACGGGCAACAACACCCCCAAAGCAATAAATATCGGCGCAGTGGCAGCGTACTCGGTCACGCTTTTTATGTTGGGCTGGAGCACAAACCACGTCATCAAAGTCGCAACGATGTAATTGACTGCAATTGCCTGCGAAATTTGAATCTGATTTTTGCGCGCGATTTTTAAAAAAATCGACACAGCGACGCTACACAATACCGCGAAAATTAAAAACGTCATTTGCTTTCCTATATTTGTTAACGGGTTAAAGGGTTTTTGTCTTGCGTAGGGTGGGCACTCGGCGCATCCTACCGAAAAAGGCAAGTATCGGCAAATAAAAAACCCCAAACGACAGGTTTCGCTTGGGGTTTGTTTCTATCTGCGCTCAATATCTCTGAAATGCTTTTAACTTCACAAAATTTCAGGTTTTTTGCAAACCATCTGTCTTAAACATTAAACAAGAAATTCAAAACATCGCCATCCTTGACCACATATTCCTTGCCCTCAGCACGCATTTTGCCCGCTTCTTTCGCGCCCGCTTCGCCTTTGTATTGGATGAAGTCCTCATACGCAATGGTTTGTGCGCGAATAAAGCCACGTTCAAAATCGGTGTGAATCACGCCCGCGGCTTGCGGTGCGGTGTCGCCAATGTGGATGGTCCATGCACGGACTTCTTTCACACCTGCAGTGAAGTAGGTTTGCAAACCAAGGAGTTTATAGCCAGCGCGAATCACGCGGTTCAACCCTGGTTCGTCCATGCCCATATCGGTTAAGAACATTTCTTTTTCATCGTCGTCCAAGCCCGCGATTTCGGCTTCAATCGCCGCGCACACGGCAACCACAGGCGAGTTTTCTTTGGCAGCGTATGCTTGCACCGCTTGTAAATGGGGGTTGTTTTCCAAACCATGCTCTAAAATATTCGCCACATACATGGTCGGTTTGGCTGTGATGAAGCAATATGGTTTAATCATCGCCAATTCATCCGCGTCTAAATTCGCATTGCGAATCGCTTTGGCTTCGTTGAGCACAGGCAAGATTTTTTCTAAAACCGCGACCAATTTAATCGCGTCTTTATCACCTGCGCGAGCGATTTTTTGTTGGCGCAGCAAGGCTTTTTCGGCTGTGCCCAAATCGGCCAAAGCAAGTTCAGTGTTAATCACTTCAATGTCGGAAATCGGGTCAATTTTACCCGCGACGTGAATCACGTTGTCATCGTCAAAGCAACGCACCACGTGTGCAATCGCATCGGTTTCGCGAATATTGGCGAGGAATTGATTGCCCAAACCTTCGCCTTTGGACGCACCTGCGACCAAGCCCGCAATATCAACAAACTCAACTGTGGCAAACTGCATGCGTTGCGGTTTGACAATTTCAGCCAACGCATCCATGCGTGCATCAGGCACTTCGACCATACCGACATTCGGCTCGATGGTGCAAAATGGATAGTTCTCCGCCGCAATACCCGCTTTGGTCAGGGCGTTAAAAAGAGTGGATTTGCCGACGTTGGGTAAACCAACGATGCCGCAGCGTAGTGTCATGGTAGATGTTCCGAAAAATTAAACGGTGAATGCAACAAAGCCGTCATTATAACGGCTTTGGCTGGGTTTTACGATTTTTAAAGCGTCGGGTTGTTGCGCGCGCGGTAACGCTTGGCCAAAATCAACCAGTCCACCTGCGCCACCACCGCGCCGATTAGGGCATACAAAGCAATGCTTTTGTACGATAACTGACCGTCACTAAAAATTTGGATGGCGGCAATCACCCCAGCAACCGACAATGCGGTGGACAATAAATACAAAAAACGTCCACGCGCCTTGAGTTTTTCAAATCGAGCGATGTGCGCAGGTTTCATCAATGCCCTCCAGTAGCCGCCGCACCTTTGACAGGTTTGGCAAAAAAAGTCAAAGCAATCATACCCACAAACAAAACCGCCGTCAAATACAAGACATCGAGCGTCGCTTGTGTCGCCGCTTGTTGCGAAATCAGTCCATCCAACAATGTGAATCGCTGCGCCGCATTCATACCGCCATTGCCAAGTTGCACCATAAA
The DNA here is from genome assembly GCA_017986195.1 of Hydromonas sp. GTDB lineage: Bacteria > Pseudomonadota > Gammaproteobacteria > Burkholderiales > Burkholderiaceae > CTSOIL-112. Next base: position 1,254 of record JAGNWC010000143.1, on the reverse strand, counting down.
CTGCTCATACATCGGATTACCGGGAATCGCCACCTCGGTCAAACGCGCGTGGTGAAAAGTCGTACGTCGTGACCAAATGGTGACAAACACCGCCGTGCCAACCGCCCCGCCCAAGGTGCGCAAAAAGTTCGACAAGCCCGCCGCACTGGTGATTTCTTCACCTTCCAAGCCGTCCATGATTAACGAGCCCAATGGAATAAAGAAAAACGGTATGCCCATGCCAAATAAAAACCGTGTCAACATGATGTGCGTGATGGTTGAATCAGGTGTGAGCAAACTCGAATACCACGCGCCAAATGCAAACAAGGCAAAACCCGTGGCAATCAAATAGCGCAAATCGACCTTGTGCATATTCATGCCAATCACAGGCGAGAAAAACAAAGCAAACATGGCCACAGGCGCGACCGCAATTCCCGAGTGAAATGCGTCATAACCCATCACTGTTTGCAGCCACAGCGGTATGACCACCATATTGCCAAAGAACATGGTAAAACCAATGGTTTGCATCGAGGTACCCAATGTGAAATTGCGGCTGCGCAACAAATGCAAATCCACCACGGGGTGCTTTTCAAACCATTCCCAAATTACCATCAAGACCAAGCCAATCACTGCCATCACGGTCAAAACCACCACTTCGGTAGATTCATACCAGCCCAAATCATTGGCATGCTCCAGCATATATTGCAACGAGCCCACGCCCAGAACCAACAACGACAAACCGACATAATCAATCGGCTGACGTGTAATCGGGGTTTCACGACCTTTGAGCAAGGTGTAAATCGAGAACGCGCAAAACAACCCAATCGGCACATTGATATAAAAAATCCACGGCCAAGAGTAATTCTCGGTCAGATAGCCCCCCAAAACGGGTCCCATCACGGGCGCAATCACCACCGCCATCGCAAAAAACGCCATCGCCATGCCGCGTTTGTGCGCAGGATAACTGTTCATCATAATCGATTGACCGAGCGGCACCATCGGTCCTGAAACGAAACCTTGCATCAAGCGAAAAAACACCAGCGTGCTGTAATTGGGTGCAAGCGCGCACAGCACCGAAAACACCGTGAACAACAACACCGATATGATGATTAAGCGCACTTCACCAATCTGACGGGATAACCAACCCGTCAAAGGCACGGCAATCGCCGCAGCCAATGAGTACGAACTGATAATCGAAGTGCCTTCACGCGCTGACACGCCCATCGAGCCCGCAATGGTCGGCACGGCAACATTCGCAATCGTGGTGTCCAAAAC
>JAGNWC010000142.1 GCA_017986195.1 Hydromonas sp. | reverse complement strand
CTTTTTAGTGAGATGTCATGTCTGTTCAATCGAATTACCCCCACCCCATTTTAGCCAAAGAAGGCTGGCCATTTATCGGCATCGCTGTTTTTTTAGCGTTATTCATCCATTTTTTGGGTGGTTTTGGTTGGGCTTTACCTTTTTACATCATCGCCATTTTTGTGGTGCAGTTTTTCCGCGATCCGGCACGTGATATTCCGAGCGCGCCGAACGCCGTGCTCTCACCTGCCGATGGCCGCGTGATTGTGGTCGCGCAGGTGTATGATGATTACGCCGAGCGTGAGGCCTTGAAAATCAGTGTATTCATGAATGTATTTAACGTGCATTCAAACCGCCTGCCCGTCGATGGCACGGTGGTCAAAGCGCGGTATTTTCCAGGTAAATTTTTCAACGCTGATTTATCCAAAGCCTCTGAGCAAAACGAGCGCAACGCGCTGGTTTTAACCACGCCCGATGGTCAAACGGTCACATCCGTACAAGTCGCAGGCTTAATTGCGCGTCGGATTTTGTGTTACGTCGGTGTGGGGCATGTGGGCAAACGCGGCGAGCGTTATGGCTTTATCCGTTTCGGTTCGCGCGTGGATGTGTATTTGCCTTTGGACGCGATGCCCAAAGTCGCGATTGGCGATAAGGTGTCGGCATCGTCAACGATTTTGGCTATTTTGGCAAGCGCGAATGCGCAAGCCGCGCCTGAAGTTGAAACCGAGATGAATCAAGCGTGAGCCTGTCATAGGTTCGCGCGTTGCAAGCAAAACTGATTAGATTGATATGGGCGAACCGTGTCCGACTTACACAGAGACAGAGCACATTTTAGAGGTCAATATGGGCGAACACCAATCAGATATTAAAATCATCGACGAGTATGGTCAGGAATCGGGGCACATTCCCGCTCGTCATCGGGCGATTTATTTACTGCCCAACGCGTTCACCACGGCGGCTTTATTCGCAGGATTTTTTGCAATCGTCAAAGCGATGAGCCACGAGTTTGATATTGCGGCAGTGGCGATTTTTTGCGCGATGGTACTGGATGGCATGGACGGTCGTGTGGCACGTTTGACCAACACCCAAAGCGCGTTCGGCGAGCAATACGACAGTTTGGCGGACATGGTGTCGTTTGGGGTTGCGCCTGCTTTGGTGGTGTTTATGTGGCAATTGCAGGGCTTGGGCACAGGGCGTTTGGGGTTGATTGTGGCGTTTGTGTATTGTGCATGTGCGGCCTTGCGCTTAGCGCGATTTAATATCAATACAGATGTGATTGACAAGCGTTATTTCCAAGGGCTACCCAGTCCATCTGCGGCGGCGTTGATGGCGGGCATGGTGTGGTTGGTCAGTGAAAAAGATTTGCCGATTTCCGAGCAGGCTCTACCGTATATCGCGATTGCCATGACTTTGTTTGCGGGTTTGTCGATGATTACCAATGTGCGTTATTGGAGCGGTAAGGCAATTGGCATTCAGCACTCGGTGCCGTTTTTTAAACTCTTAATTTTTGTCGCTGTGATGTTGTGCATCATTTCATGGCCCGCCTTTACGTTGTTTGGCTTGGCGTTTGGTTATGCACTGTCTGGTTATGTTAAGTGGGCAATACAAGCGGTGCGTTTGAAAAAATCATAGCGCGGCACAACCAGTGAACAAAAACCTCAGTGTTGGTGCTGAGGTTTTTTTGTTTTTGGTATGTTTTGGGCAATTGCCGAGAAAGTTAGAGATGGCTGTTCCGTTATTAAATCCGTGGTCACTGCGAGCAATGACGACATGGGTTTATTGACGTAGCGGCTAAGGCATAGTGAAACTCGTGCCTTATTTTTTGCCCCAACTGTCTTTCAAGCCCACAATGCGGTTGAACACCAATGCGCCTGCTTTGGAGTCCACACGGTCGGTCACGAAGTAGCCAAGGCGTTCAAACTGGTAATGGGTTTCGGCAGCGACATTTGCCAAGCCGCTCTCCACAAAGCCCTGCGAGATGTGCTTAGAATTTGGGTTGAGCGCGAGGATAAAATCTTTGCCGCCCGCATCGGGATGGGCATCGTTGAACAATCGGTCATACGCACGGACTTCGCACGACACCGCATCGGTGGTCGATAACCAGTGAATATTGCCTTTGACTTTGTAGTTGTTTGAGCCTTCGGTACCGCTTTTTGAGTCAGCAAAATAATTGGCGTGCACCGCTGTAACCGCGCCGTTGGCATCGGTGTCATAGCCTGTGCATTCAATCACAAAGCCATGACGCAAGCGCACTTTGTTGCCGACAAACAATCTGAAAAAGCCTTTAACGGGCTCCGCCATAAAGTCGTCTTGCTCTATCCACAACTCGCGTGAGAATTGAAATTCGCGTTGTCCCATTTCGGGATGATGCGGATGAACAGGCGCGTGGCATTGCTCGGTTTGCCCAGCTGGGTAGTTGTCGATAATGAGTTTGAGCGGTTGCAATACGCCCACCGCGCGCGGTGCTTTGGCGTCTAAATCATCACGCACGGCTTGCTCGAGCACACTCATATCGATCCACGAATCGGCTTTGGATACGCCAATGCGCTCAGCAAACAAGCGCAAACTCTCAGGCGTAAAACCACGACGGCGAATGCCCACCAGTGTCATCATGCGCGGGTCGTCCCAACCATCGACGTGGTTTTGCTCGACCAATTGCAGCAATTTGCGTTTGCTGGTAATCGCGTAGGTGAGATTCAGACGGGCAAATTCGGTTTGCTCAGGCAAAGGTTGTGTGAACACGCCGACCTCAACCAATCGCTCCAAAACCCAGTTGTACAACGGGCGGTTGTTTTCAAATTCGAGCGTACACAGTGAATGGCTCACACGCTCAATCGCGTCCGAAATACAGTGGGTGAAATCGTACAGCGGATACACGCACCACGCATCGCCCGTGCGGTGGTGATGAGCGTAGCGAATGCGGTAAATCACGGGGTCGCGCATCACGATGAAACTGGAGGCCATGTCAATTTTTGCGCGCAAGACATGCTCGCCCTCAGGGAATTCGCCCGCACGCATACGACGGAATAAATCCAATGACTCACTCACGGGTCGGTCACGATATGGCGAGTTAGTGCCTACTTCGTGCAATTGCCCACGCTGTGCGCGAATGCTGTCGGCGTCTTGTGAATCAATATATGCGTGACCCGCTTCAATCAATTTTTCAGCGAATTGATAGAGTTGCTCAAAGTAATCCGAAGCGTAATATAAGTGCTCCGCGCCATCGGTATCAACCCAGTCAAAACCGAGCCAACGCACCATGTCTTTAATCGAATTGACGTATTCGGTGGATTCTTTCTCAGGGTTGGTGTCGTCAAAACGCAGGTGACAGCGACCACCGTAACTGTGCGCTGTGCCAAAATTCAAACAAATGCTTTTCGC
>JAGNWC010000141.1 GCA_017986195.1 Hydromonas sp. | reverse complement strand
ACCCAATGTGGACACGGGCAATAGTGGTGATTTATTTTCAGCACCTGCGGTGGTTCAATCTGCGCCGTCCGCAACTGCAAAAGAAATACCCGATGCGACCAATGCTGAACCCGTCACCCTCACACCATTTACCGTACACGCCACCATTGTCAACACACCCGAGTTGCTCGATGAGATGATGGCACAAATTGAGCGCAGCGCATTGGTCGCATTGGATACCGAAACCACCTCGCTCAATTCATTCAAAGCGCGTTTGGTGGGGTTGTCGTTCGCACTCAATGGCGCGACGGGTTGGTATGTGCCTGTGGCGCATGAAGGGATGCAATCGATAGAACAACTGCCGATGGGCGCGGTGCTGGCTCGTCTCAAACCGTGGTTAGAAAATTCAGATGCTCACAAAATTGGTCAGCATCTTAAATACGACATGCATGTATTTGCCAACCACGGCATTGCTTTGCGCGGTGTGGTGCACGATACTTTGTTGCAATCCTATGTTCTGGACTCGACTGCCAAACACGCTTTGGATGCGATTGGTGCGAAATATTTACATGTGTCCAGTTTGTCGTATGAGGATGTGTGCGGCAAAGGCGCGAACCAAATGCCATTCGCGCAGGTGGACATCGAAAAAGCGGCGACCTACGCGGTCGAGGATGCGGCGATTTGTATCGCAGTGCATGAAAAAATGTATCCACAGATTTGTGCTGATGCGGGATTGAAAATGGTGTACGAAACCATTGAACTGCCGACCTCCGAAGTGCTGTATCAAATGGAGCGCAATGGTGTACTGCTGGACGTGAACGAATTGCACCGCCAGTCGCATTCATTGGGACAAACCTTGTTGCAACTCGAACACACTGCGCACGAACTCGCAGGGCAACCGTTTAATCTCAATTCACCCAAACAAATCGGTGAAATTTTCTTTGAAAAACTCGGTATGCCTGTGGTCAAAAAAACCAGTAAAGGTGCGCCCTCGACCGATGAAGAAGTGCTGCAAAAATTGGCAGAGGACTATCCACTGCCCAAAGCCATGCTCGAGTACCGCAGTTTGTCCAAACTCAAATCCACCTACACCGACAGCCTGCCCACCATGATAGAGGGCAGCACTGGGCGCGTGCACACGCATTATGCGCAGGCAGTCGCAGTAACGGGGCGGTTGTCCTCAAACGATCCGAATTTGCAAAATATCCCTGTGCGCACCGAACTTGGACGCAAAGTGCGCACCGCATTCATCGCACCCGAGGGCAGTGTGATGATGTCGGCGGATTACTCGCAAATCGAATTGCGCATCCTTGCACACATGGCGCAAGACCCCGTGCTGATTGAAGCGTTTAACACAGGCATTGATGTACACGCCCGCACCGCAGCGCAGATATTTAGTGTGGCATTGGAAGATGTGAGTTTTGACCAACGGCGCATGGCAAAAGTGATTAACTTTGGCTTGATTTACGGTATGAGCGCGTTTGGCTTGGCGAACAACCTCGGCATTTCGCGCACCGCCGCGCAGCAATACATCGACCAATATTTCATTCAGTATCCATCAGTGCTGCAATACATGGAGCAGACCAAACAATTTGCGCGTGAGCATGGCTATGTCAGCACCCATTTCGGGCGCAGACTGTATTTGCCCGACATCAACAATCGCAATATGGGCAAACGCCAAGGCGCGGAGCGTGCCGCGATTAACGCACCGATGCAGGGGACTTCAGCCGATTTGATTAAATTGGCGATGGTGGCGGTGCAATCGGCTTTGACTGAGCGTGGCTTGCAATCAAAATTGGTCATGCAGGTGCACGATGAGTTGGTATTGGAAGTCGTAGACAGCGAGTTGGAATTGCTCAAAGGTTTGATTCCTGAACTGATGTCGGGTGTTGCGCAACTCTCAGTGCCTTTGTTGGCTGAGGTTGGGGTTGGTGTGAATTGGGAATTGGCGCATTAAAGACCATCGAGCGAGCTAATTTTTTGCGATGATGATGGTTTGTCAATGATGACGATATACGGTGGAAATTTTAATCACTTGAGTTTTGTCAGGCTTGGATTGTGTACAATACCGCAACGATTTTTTTTGCGGTATTTTTAATTTGGATGAAACAATGGCATTTGATAAATTGAGTGACTGGTTGGCGCATTTGGAAACGGTGCACAAAACCGCGATTGATTTGGGTTTGACGCGTGTCGGTGAGATGAAGCTGCGTTTGCAACAAGCGGGTGCACTGAAACTGAATTATCCGATACTCACGGTTGGTGGTACAAATGGCAAAGGCTCGACCTGTGCGTATTTAGAGCAAATGTTATTGGCGGCGGGCTATCAAGTCGGCTGTCACACTTCGCCGCATGTGTTGAATTTTACTGAGCGTGCGCGGTTTAATGGCGTGGATGCGACCGAGGCGCAATTGCTGCCGTATTTTCATGCGGTTGAATCGGCGCGTGTTCAATCACCTGAAGTTTCTCTAACTTATTACGAATTTACTTTACTCGCGATTGTCTGCTGGTTTGATGCGCAGCAGCCCGATGCGGTGGTGTTGGAAGTCGGTTTGGGCGGGCGTTTGGATGCGACCAATGTGTTTGATAGTGAGGTGGCGATTGTGACTTCGGTGGATATTGACCATGTTGGGTTTTTGGGCGATACGCGTGAGGCGATTGGCTTTGAGAAAGCAGGGATTTTTCGCGCGGGCAAAACCGCCATCTGCGCTGATCCCAATCCGCCGCAGAGTTTAATCGACCATGCGCAGACCATCGGTGCGGATTTGAAATTGATTCACCGTGATTTTCATTATCAAGTGGTACAGGACGACCAGCGCAAACAATGGCGTTTCATTGGCGAGCACAGCACGCGCAATTCGCTTGCCATGCCTGCGATGCGTGGCGATTATCAGTTGAGCAACGCCAGTGCCGCATTGGCGGCTCTTGATGCGGTGCAGGAGCGTCTGCCTGTAATGCAGCAAGCCGTGCGCATGGGCTTGTCGAGTGCTGTGGTGCGTGGACGCTTTCAGATTTTACCAGGGCAGCCGATGACCATATTGGACGTGGCGCACAACCCGCATGCGGCACGGGCATTGGCGAAAAACATCAATCAAATTGGTTACGCGCCCTACACCCATGCCGTGTTTGGCGCGATGGCGGACAAAGACATCGTCGGCGTGATGAATGCCATGCGTGGTGTGGTCGATCATTGGCATTTGTGCGCATTGCCCAGCCCGCGCGCGGCGAGCGCGGCACAGTTGCAAACATGTTTGCTGCAAACAGGATTCGTCGCCGATGCCGAGCACAGCGTGCAGACCCATGATACGGTGCAACAAGCCTTGCTGCAATTGTCCACACAAGTGCCTGCGGATGATAGAATAATCATATTTGGCTCCTTCGTGACAGTGGAGCAGGCGTTGCTGGGTATGCCG
>JAGNWC010000140.1 GCA_017986195.1 Hydromonas sp. | reverse complement strand
CACAACAGCCAAAGGCGGTTTTGCCAAAGCCCGTTCGTCGCGTGGCTAAGGCGGCGACGAGCACTGCCAACACAACAGCCCAACCATCTACTCGAGTCAATACGAGTGCGCGTAAACCCACTGCAGCAAGCACGGGTAGAAAACCCACTTTGCCAGCCGTGGTTAAAGCAGAAATAGATGAAAAAAAACTCAATCGCGCGCACAGCCAAATGCAGGGCGTGACCGATATGATGAAAAATGCTTCAGCACACACCAAAGACGCAAACAAACCAGCCGTTGCTGCCAAAGCGGCAAAAACCATGGTCGATAGTTGGTCACCTGATGACCGTGAGGTGATGTACAGAATTTTGCGTGACCAAGTGCGCATACAGAAAAAAGAGGATTTAAAAAACCAAGGCCACCCTGACGACATCCTTTCAGATAAATGGCGTGAAGGCGCGTACCCATACAAAAACCGCATGAATCGTGATACCTACGAAGAGCAAAAATACCGCCTGCAAGTGGAATTGCTCAAGTTGCAAAATTGGGTCAAGGACACGGGGCAACGTGTGGTGATTTTATTTGAAGGACGCGATGCGGCAGGTAAGGGTGGTACGATTAAACGTTTCATGGAACATTTGAATCCTCGTGGTGCGCGTGTGGTGGCTTTGGAAAAACCAACCGAACGCGAACGCGGTCAGTGGTATTTCCAACGCTATATCCAAAACCTACCGAGTGCGGGCGAGATTGTGATGTTTGATCGCTCGTGGTACAACCGTGCAGGTGTGGAACGCGTGATGGGTTTTTGCAATGACACCGAATACACGGAATTCATGCGTCAATGCCCTGAATTTGAACGCAATTTGGTGCGCAGCGGTATCATTTTGATTAAATTTTGGTTCTCAGTCAGTCGTGCGGAACAACGCCAACGATTCATGCAGCGCAAACACCACCCATTGAAACAATGGAAACTCTCACCTGTGGATTTGGCATCGCTGGATAAATGGGATGACTACACCACTGCCAAAGAAGCGATGTTCTACCACACCGATACCTCGGATGCGCCGTGGACTGTGATTAAATCAGATTGTAAAAAACGCGCACGTTTGAATTGTATGCGCCATGTGTTGACCTTGTTACCGTACACCAATAAAGACACCGCTGTGGTTGTGCCGCCCGATACCTTACTGGTCAGCCGCCCTGGTATGGGACACGTGTTGGACAGTGGCAAGCGAGGGCAGCAAACATTCGATTAAGTTGCACGCAATACTTCAGGATGTTTGGTGAGGAACGGTCATGCGAATGACCGTTCTTTTTTTGCTGTGTGCCAATCCAATCGCTTGTATAATCAAGTCGTTATTGAACTTTTAAACTGTATGATTAGGATAAGCTGTGTTTATTGATAGCCATTGCCACATTGATTTTCCCGATTTGTATGCCAAGATACCAGAGGTTTTGGACAATATGCGCGCGCATGATGTCAGCCATGCTTTGGCTGTGAGTGTGGATGTGAAAGATTGGGAACGCATTCGTGCGTTGATTGAAACGCACCCAAATATTTATGGCTCGGTCGGCGTGCACCCTGAATACGCCGATGCGTATGAACCGAGTTTGGATGAATTATTGACGATGTTGGCGCATCCCAAAGTGATTGCCACGGGTGAGACGGGTTTGGATTATTATTGGACGAAAAACGAGGGCAATGTGCTCGATTGGCAACGTGCGCGCTTTCGCACCCACATCACCGCCGCCAAACAAGCACGCAAACCGCTCATCATCCACACGCGCGATTCGGCCGAGGACACGATGTGGATTTTGCGCGAAGAAAACGCCGACGAAATTGGCGGGGTGATGCACTGCTTTACCGAAAGCCGTGAAGTGGCGCAGCAGGCTTTGGATTTGGGTTTTTATATTTCATTTTCGGGGATTGTGAGTTTTAAAAATGCCACAGTGATACACGACACCGCGAAATACGTGCCATTGGACAGGATTTTGATTGAGACCGATTCACCCTACCTCGCGCCCGTGCCGTATCGTGGCAAACAAAACGAGCCTGCCTACGTGCGCCATGTGGCGCAAGCGGTGGCGAGTTTGCGCGGTATCAGTATTGAAGAAATTGGGCGGGCGAGTTCAGAGAATTTTGCACGATGCTTTCTGCTCGATACCGTTCAAGCATAGGAGCACGACATGAACACACACATAGAGCAAAGCATTATCGAAGGGTTGGCGATACAGCGCGCGGCGTATCATAAAAATCCCGTGCCGAATTATGCCGACCGCATTCGTGATTTGACCCGATTGGGCGATTTTTTGCGTGAAAATAAGGATGCGATTTGTGAAGCGGTGAATTTGGATTTTGGCAATCGCTCGATGCACGAGACGATATTGTCGGAGATTTTGCCCACGCTCAATGAAATCAACCATGTGAAAAAACACCTCAAAACATGGATGAAACCGCAACGCCGTGGCGTGGATTTAAAAACCTTTATTGGTGCAAAAAACCGCGTAATCCCGCAACCCTTGGGTGTGGTGGGTGTGATTGTGCCGTGGAACTTTCCCGTGTTTTTATCATTGGGACCGCTGGTCAGTATTTTCGCGGCGGGCAATCGCGCGATGGTGAAAATGTCCGAGAACTCGCGTCACCTCACGCAATTGATGCAAGACCGCATGCCTGCGTATTTTCACAACGATAAATTAGAGTTCATCGAGGGTGCAGAGGGCGCGGGGCAGGCGTTTTCCAAACAACCGTTTGATTATTTATTGTTCACGGGTTCGGGGCAAACGGGCAGTGCGGTGATGGCGGCAGCGGCGGCGAATTTGTGTCCCGTGACTTTGGAGTTGGGCGGCAAATCGCCTGCCTTGGTGCTGGATGATTACGATATCAACCTGGCAGCCGAGCGGATTTTGTATGCCAAATGCTTGAATGCGGGGCAAATTTGCGTGACCGCTGACCATGTTTATCTGCCACAGGACAAAGTCGATGCCTTCATACACACCGCGCAATCGGTGGTGCAAAAACGTTATGTGTCCAAAGACAGCCCTGATTACACCTCCATCATTGACGATAAATCCTATGCGCGTTTAATCAACGCGCTGGAGCAAGCGCGCGCGCAGGGCGCAACCTTGATACCTTTGTTGGATGGTGAGCCATTTGATGCGGGCACACGCAAAATCGCACCACACTTGGTATTGAACGCACCTGCGGATTGTGAATTGATGACGCGCGAGATTTTTGGGCCGATACTGCCCATTATTGCATTTACAGATGTCGCACACGTGGTGCGTGAGATCAATGCGCGCCCGCGCCCGTTGGCTTTTTATCCATTTACCCACGATGCGGATAAACTCGATTACCTGCTCACCCACGTGATGAGTGGCGGGGTCAGCGTGAATGATGTGCTGCTGCACGTGGCACAAACCGACATGC
>JAGNWC010000139.1 GCA_017986195.1 Hydromonas sp. | reverse complement strand
TGCTTGCCTTGTTTTTAGGGAGTTTAGGGGGCTAAACGCGCAATCCGCCAACTGCCATCGTCTTGCTTTCGATAGGCAATGCGGTCGTGCAAGCGCGATGCGCGTCCTTGCCAAAACTCAAAATAATGCGGCTCTAAAATATAGCCGCCCCAGTGTTCTGGGCGTGGTGGCGATGTGCCGTATTTGAGCGCGTTACTCGCCATATTTTTGACCAAAACCATGCGGTTGCTGATTTCTTGGCTTTGCGGTGAACTCCACGCGCCGAGTTGACTGCTCACGGGACGACTGTAAAAATACGCGTCAGATTCTGCGGCATCGACTTTTTTGACCACACCTTCGATACGCACTTGACGTTGCAAGGGTTGCCAAAAAAACAGCAGGCTGGCTTTGGGGTTGTCCGCCAAATCCTGCCCTTTGGCACTGTCGTAGTTGGTGAACCACACAAAACCCTCGGGGCGCAACTCTTTAATCAGCACCACGCGGGCGTGGGGTTGATTGTGTGCATCTGAGGTTGCCAGCACCATGGCATTCGGCTCAGGTACTTCGGATTTTTGCGCTTGTAAAAACCAATCTTCAAATTGCAAAAACGGCAACTCGTGCGCATCGCGCTCGTTCAGTTCTGCGTTGGTGTATTCTTGCCGCAGGGCGGATAAATCCAACATAATGATATCCTAAGGGTAAAGGTGAAATGGGCTGAGCAAACAGTTACAATGTAGGCTGTTATCAATGGTGAAATCATACCACGCGGGCGTGATTGCCCCAAGCCAATAGAGTCACAATATGAGCACAAATACACAACGCCGATTTGCAGGGTTAAATCGTTTATATGGTGAGCAATCCACAGACACACTCGCACGGGCGCATGTCTGCGTGGTTGGTGTGGGTGGTGTCGGTTCGTGGGCGGTCGAGGCATTGGCGCGTTGCGGCGTGGGCACTCTGACTTTAATTGATGCCGATCACGTGGTTGAGTCGAATGTCAATCGTCAAGTACAGGCACTCACAGACACTTTGGGTAAAGCCAAAACCACCGCACTGCGCGAACGCATTACTCAAATTAACCCCAGTTGCATCGTGCATGAAGTCGATGATTTTATTGGAGAGGATACCTTAGAGTTGATACCCGCAACTGCGGATGTGGTGCTCGACTGTGCGGATCAGGTGCGTGCGAAGTTGGCGATGATTGTGTTTTGTAAGCGTCGAGGGCAAAAACTACTCACCTGCGGTGCGGCGGGCGGAAAAGTGGATGCCACGCGCATTGTGCAGACAGACATTGCCTTTGCAGTACAAGACCCGATACTGGCAAAAATTCGGCAAAAACTGCGCCACGCGCATAAACTCAATGCGTCCCAAGCTTCTAAAACCAAAAAAATTCAGAAAATGCATGTGCCCGTGTTGTATTCAAATGAAGCCATGCGTTATCCAAAGGTAGATACAGATGTTTGCAACAACCTTCAACCGAGTGTACAGGGACTTAACTGTGCGGGGTTTGGCTCCTCCGTCATGGTCACTGCCAGTTTTGGCATGGCTGCGGCTCAGTGGGCACTTTCCTGTGTCCTTGAATAGAGAATCATGTTGTTAATTTGTCAATAAATACTACTTATACATGTTGTACTTTTGAATGGCATTCATGTACAATCCGCACTGAGAATCTTAAAATATAGGAGTACATCATGGGATGGGTATCTAAGTTAGCGAAAAAGCCATTAAATCATCAAAGTGGTTTCACGCTATTGGAACTTTTGATGGTGATTGCGGTGATTGGGATTTTGGCGAGTATTGCGGTACCACGCTTTCAAAACGCAACCGAAAAAGCCAAATTTACCGAGGTCATCAATGCGGTTGGTCCTTACAAGACAGCGGTTGAAATGTGTATCATCAATAAGGGAGCGGAAACCGATTGTGATGCAGGCAAAAATGGTATTCCTGAAGGATTCACCGATGGAACGGGTAAAGTGGCGAGCGTGTCTGTGGTCGCGGGGAAAATCACCGCGACAGGTAGTCAAGATGATTTTGGCGAGGTATCTGTACGTGCAAGTACAGGCTCAAATGCGGGTACAGATACAGGCTCAGGCACAGAGACCAGTACGGCGGTCAATACTGGAATCACCTATGAGTTGACCCCTACGGTTGGTGATGGGATTTCGTGGTCTGTGGGTGGATCGTGCAAAGATAAAAAATTGTGCGACTGATTTATTGGTATCCATTTGAGATAAAGCCACCCTCGCGGTGGCTTTTTGATGTTTACAGGCTTAATTCGGCATAAATCGGTGCGTGGTCTGAACGTTCACGCCACACCCGTCCTGCTTTAATGTGTGCGTCTTGTATACCAAACCCACGGACATACAATCGGTCCAATTTAAACCAAGGCGCAACACTCGGAAATGTCCGTCCAACTTGTTTTTCATGCTCATCTAAGTCGTTGTACGCAAGGGTTTTTCTCAATGGTTGCGAAAATTGATGGGTCAGTTGACGGATGCGTCCGCGAGGGCTCTGTCCTTGCCCATGCTGTATGCTTTCAATCGCATCTTTCAGATGAAGTTCGCGAGACAGCAGCTGATGCACGTGTAAATTCCAATCGTTAAAATCTCCAGCAACCAACAAGGGCACATTCATGGGTACGTGTTCGCGCACATGATGAATCAGGGCTTGTGCTTGGCGAATACGCGATACCTTGAACAACCCAAAATGTGCGCAAATCACATGAATTTCGCCATATTGGGGGTGTTGCACGGTGGCGTGTAAAATTCCCCTTTGTTCCAAACGGTGGTCGGATACGTCAATGTTCGACCATTTTTGAATCGGGTGTTTGGATAAAATGGCATTGCCGTGGTTGCCGTGGTGATAGACCGCATTGGCACCGTAGGCGATATAAGGGTAGTCCTGTCCTTGTAGTGCACGTACCTGAGAATCTCCGTGTGATTCGAGCGAACGTAGTTTGCGTTTGGTATTGATGTCTTGTACTTCTTGCAGGCAAACAATGTCGGCGTTGAGTTCATGCAAACCCTGTTTGAGTGCGGACAGATGACAGCCGCGCATAACAGAGTGGGCTTTATGAATATTGTAAGTCGTGACAGTAATGATGTGTGTATCCAGCATTCAAAATACCTTATGGGTTGATGCGTGTGCGAACGTGTGCGATTTGCGTGCACAGACGTTCACTTTCAATCAAGGTGCGCAAGGTCGCGCGGTTGATTAAATCTGCATCGACAAACAACAAACCTTGATGCTTGAGTGCGGACAGCTCGCGCCAATTGCGCCACATATCGAGTGTGTGGTCAAGCTGGGCATGGTTTGATGCGGTGATGATGAGGGCAGGGTTGTGTTTGAGCACGTCTTCTATATTCACTGTGGGTGCGCTGATGGGCAAATCGGCAAAAATATTCTGTGCACCACAACGTGCGAGTATGTCAGAGACCCAACTGT
>JAGNWC010000138.1 GCA_017986195.1 Hydromonas sp. | reverse complement strand
GTGCAAATAGAATCACGTGGATCGCGGTTGCGGCTGTCTTGGCGTTTGTGACTCTGTTGTACCTTTTGGCGCTAGTGTTCAGCCCGAGCGTCGTGGGCGACAACTCACCAGCAGATCAACAAATTGTAGAGCGGTTGCGCCCAGTGGCTGGGTTTCAAATGGGGGCGACTTCAACAGGGCCTAAATCAGGCGAAGAAGTGTACAATGGTTTGTGTACGGCATGTCATGCAGCAGGCACGGCAGGCGCGCCAAAACTGGGTGACCTTGCAGCATGGGGGCCGCGTAATGGACAGGGTTTCGATACCTTACTCAAACATGCAATCGAGGGTTTTACGGGAAAAACAGGTGTCATGCCAGCTAAAGGCGGTGGTAGCAATAGCGATTTAGAAATCGCTCGCGCTGTCGTGTATATGTCAAACAAGAGCGGTGCAAACTTTCCTGAGCCAAAAGACCCAGCAGCCGATGCGGCGGCAGCACCTGCGGCAGATGCAAAAAAACCGTAACTGTTGCAAACACGCGGTTTGAAACAGGGCTTTTTAGCCCTGTTTTGCATTGTGTGGTGATATTGGCAGACTTGCCAATCGATTTGAAACCGCGTACACTGGCGGCGGGCGCGAGCCCCCTCGTTTTTCCTCCCTAAACGAGGTCGTCAGCAATGACGATTTTTCCCCGAGTATGATGCTCGGGGTTTTTTATATTCATCCAAAAGACAGTTTGACAACTATCGAATTGATGGATAAAATGCACGCATTTCGCATGGCACTCACGCCAGATACTCAAGAAAATGATAAGACTCTTTCAATAGGTCTGTCTTTTGCCAATTCAAACAAATCGTAACTATGGAACAAGACCTTAAATTACTGGTGCGTCAGTTTAAAGCGTTGTCGAACGAGCATCGATTAAGATTGCTGCTGCAGATTTTTGCGCATGAGCACGCGCATGGGCGAGAGCAGGGTTGTTTGATCAACGAGATGGTTGCTGATTGGCGCATTTGCGCAGCGACGATTTCGCACCACATTCGCATCATGGAATCGGCGCATCTGATTGATGTTGAGAAAGTGGGTAAATTTATTGTTGCGCGTGTAAACTTGGATACGTATGAGCGGCATATGCGTCTGTTTCGGGTGCGCCCCGAAGCGGAGCATATCGAAGTTTTGTTGCGCAGTCGCCCGACTGATATTACTGAAACCAACTAAGGTCAACTAAGGCCAATTAAGGTGTTTATGAGATTTTATTCAAAAGCATTCCGCATCGGCGTGCTGTCGTTGACAGTCAGCACGCTGTGTGCCTGCGCGGTTGTGACGGGCAAGCATGAAACCCTCGCTCAGGTGGACAACGCGCGCTTGAATTTACCTGAGGTATCGGGAAGAACTTTGGCACAATGGCCACAGCAAGGTTGGTGGACGCAGTACAACAGCCCCACTTTAAACGCACTCATTGAGCAAGCGATGCGTGACGGTCCGAGTTTAAAGGTTTTGGCGACACGGATTGATGCCTCGCAAAATGCTGCCGATGCGGTACGCAAACTCTCATATCCAATGGGGCAGGTCAAAGTCGATTGGACGGGGCAGGAGTTTTTCAACACCCGCATTGATGGTGCGACCCCTCAATCTCAAGCGGCGTTGAGCAGTCGTGGCATTCCAACCAACCCATCGGATCAATTTATCGCCTTGACCAACATCAGCGCGGGAATTTCGTGGGATTTGGATTTATGGGGGCACAACCGCGCGCTGTATGGCGCGGCCTTGGGTCTGAGCCGTGCGCAAACTTTGGAATACGAAGCGGCGCGTCAAGGCGTGATTGCCAACATCGTCGGTTTACACGCACAAATCATGGCGTTTACCGAGCGCGCGAATATCGTTGACAAGCAAATCGCCACACAGACCACTTTGCGCCAACGTTGGTTAGAGCGTGAGCAAGCAGGGTTGCAGCCCACGCAAAACAGCGTGCAAGTGGATATGACTTTGGCACAATTGGCGCAGCTCAAGCAATCGCTGATGGCACAAAAAGCCGTAGCACGGGCGCAATTGGCGGCACTTATCGGGCAAACACCTGAGCAGTTGGCAGAGTTCTTTCCCGAACAAACTTGGCAAACGCTCAATCTGCCGCAAAACATTCCAGTGCAAATTCTTGGTACGCGCCCCGACATCGCCGCTGCGCGTGAATACATCGTCGCATCGACCGAGCAGGTCAATGCGGTTAAAGCCGAGTTTTATCCGAACATCAATATTGGCTTGTCCACTGCTTTGCAATTACTCAATCTGCAAGATATTTTGGATTTCCGTGGGCAAAACGCTGCCGTCAAACCCGCGATTAGTTTGCCGATTTTCAACACCATTCAGTTGAATGCCAAACTGCGCCAACAACAAGCGCAATTGGACAACACCATCGCGCAATACAATCAAACCGTGTTTCAAGCGGTCTCGGACGCACATCAGCAATTGGCACAATACCGCCAAGCGCAGGCTTATTTGACGGCGCAAGCACGAATTGTCAAAGACAACCAAACACTGACGGATTTGTCGGCGCAACGTTATCGGGCAGGCATGAGCCCGCAAATGGAAAGTTTAATGTACCAAACCGCAACCTTGCGTGAGCAAGACGCACTGGTGATGGGTTACGCCATGCGCCGTGCGCAAGAGGCGAGATTGGCGAGCAGTTTGGGAACTGAATTCTCAGACTTAATCGCAGGGAAAAGATGACCGTCGCTGATTGAACTCAGCACAGTATCAACGAATCAACACAAAAAACGCAAGAACACAAGAATATAAGGAACAACATGAGCACAACTGAAGCCTCAAGCATGACGCAAGAACAGGACATCATCGACGCACACAAATCACGTCAGCGCAAAACGCGCATGAGCATCGCCATCGGCATCTTTTTACTGATTGGATTGCTGTGGGGGTTGTATTGGTTTTTCATTGCGCGTTATCACGAAGAAACCGAAAACGCTTATGTCGCAGGCAGTATGGTGGTGGTCAATGCGCAAACTGCGGGTACGGTTGAAGCGATTTTGGCAGAAGAAAACCAAGTAGTCAAAGCGGGTGATGTGTTGGTTAAACTCAGCCCGACCGATGCGCAAGTGGCACTGGCACAGGCGAGTGCGCAACTGGCAAATGCCACGCGTCAAATTCAAAATGTCTTCAATACCGTTAGCGTGACCCGTGCGCAAATGGTACAGGCAAACTCTGCGGTGAAAACCGCACAAGACGCGGTCAATCGTCGCGCGGCCTTGGTTAAAACAGGTGCGGTGAGTCGCGAAGAATACGACCAAGCGGTGAATGCGCTCAATCAGGCCCTCGCCGCGCAAAAAACCACCATGGAGCAAAATAAATCCGCAGGTGCGCAAGTCGCAGGTACGACCACGCAAAATCACCCTGCGATTGAGGCCGCCAAAGCGGCTTTTCGCAGTGCGTACATCAACAACAAACGTTTGGCGGTGCTCGCGCCGACCGATGGCGTGATTGCCAAACGCAATGTTCAAG
>JAGNWC010000137.1 GCA_017986195.1 Hydromonas sp. | reverse complement strand
GCGCATTTTGAGCCTGTGTTTTTCAGCACCTCAAATGCGGGCGGTGCTGCGCCTACGATTGCTAAGTCCGATGGCATTTTGCACGATGGCAACAGTGTGGACGCGCTCAAAACCTGTGACATCATCCTCACCTGCCAAGGCGGTGACTACACCACTGAGATGTTTGGCAAACTGCGCGCATCGGGCTGGAATGGCTACTGGATTGATGCGGCCTCGACTTTACGCATGGAAAAAGACGCGATTATCGTGCTCGATCCTGTAAATATGCCTGTGATTGAACATGGTTTAAAAAATGGCGTGAAAAATTATGTCGGCGGTAACTGCACCGTGAGTTTGATGATGATGGCTTTGGATGGTTTGTTCAAAGCCGATTTGATTGACTGGATGACCTCGATGACCTATCAAGCGGCATCGGGCGGTGGCGCAGCCAATATGCGTGAGTTAATCTCGCAAATGGGTTTATTAAACGCAGAAGTTGCGGACTTGCTCGCTGACCCACGTTCATCGATTCTCGAGATTGACCGCAAAATCGCCGCCAAAATGCGCGAAGCGGATTATCCCGCTGAGCACTTTGGTGTGCCTTTGGCGGGCGGCTTAATTCCGTGGATAGATAAAGACTTGGGCACTGGCCAATCCAAAGAAGAGTGGAAGGGCGCGGCAGAAACCAATAAAATCTTGGGTAAAGCCGAAGATCAAGCAGGCTTTATCAATGTCGAAGGCTTATGTGTGCGCATTGGCGCGATGCGTTGTCATTCGCAGGCTTTGACCATCAAACTGAAACAAGACGTGCCATTGGATGAAATCAACGACATGCTGGCAAAAGCCAATGATTGGGTGAAAGTTGTGCCGAACGAGCGCACCGCATCGATGAACGATTTAACCCCCACAGCAGTGACAGGCACCATGAGCGTACCCGTTGGACGTTTGCGTAAAATGGCAATGGGCGGTGATTATCTTTCGGCATTCACTGTCGGTGACCAGTTGTTGTGGGGCGCGGCAGAACCGCTGCGTCGTATGTTGCGCATTATTTTGGCTCAATAATTAAAAAGGTTGCTATGTTGGCTCAAACAGTCTCAAAAAATTGCATCAAAAAACCATTATCCACTCGTTTTCGCATTGGCGTGATCGGTGGTTTGATGTTGGCTGTGTGCAGCTTGAACGTTTGGGCTGAGCCTGCCACCAATCGATACTTGCAGTCGCGTTTGATTCAAGTCGATGAGGTTGGCAATGTGGTGATTCAAACGCGTAAAGGGGATTCTTTGCGCGTGATTGCCCAACAATACTCTCGTGTCAACAACATCCCGTTTGCACGTGCTTTGGAAATTTTACAAACGACCAACGCGTCGCAATTTCCAAACAATGACGCCGATCAAATGCTGATTGGCACGCAATTGGTGTTGCCTGCTAAAAATCAAAATTCCGAACCAATTGCGGCCATTGTTTCACCACCTGCATCGGTGGCTGAAACCGTTAACAATGCCAGTGTGAGCACTTCAGTAACAACCGAAACCAAGTCCAACACGCCGTCTGCCGCCTTGCCATCGGACTCAGCGCAAACACTTGGCAGCAGCAATGCCACCACCGCGCAAAACTCGCATTCACTGCGCGCGCAACTCAACCAATTTGAAGACAAATTACAAGCGCAAGTCCAGGATACGACTGTTGCACCGTACTATGCCAAACTCAAATCATGGTTTTTAGCGGTTCCTGCGTCCCTGTGGGTCATTATTATTCCGACGATTTTTTTGGTGTGGATGGTCGCGCGTTTAACCCGTCGTTCTGATAAATCTCAAACCTTGCCCAAACAGGAGGCAACGCAAGCAGCTTTAATAACAGAGCCACCCGTAGAGCTTACAGATAAGATTAAAACAGATGAAAATTTAGCACAACACGCAACAGCAGAAAAAATAACAACAACACTCATACCCGCCGATGTGATTGATGGTTGGATGGGTTCTGTACACACAAAATCGGTTGTAGCAGCAGCCCCCGAGGTAGAGCCTGCTTCAACGACACATTCGCCCCACACTGTGCAGATTCAGGTTGAATCGGAACCACCTGTACAGAAATCCAATTCGTTTGTACCACCGAATTTGGTGAGTGTATCGACTGTGCGCATGTCAAAAACAACGCCTGTGCCAACGAATACATCCAACCCTATCCAAACGCCGTTACAAACAAGCAATCAGCCCGAGGTTCAAAGCACCGCAAGTCAGAACTTTGACAAACTAAAGCAAGTATTGAATGGTTTAACTGCTGACCAGTTGGATTTGCGCAGCAAAGAACCGATGAATCAGGTTGCCCAGACCAGTAAACCTCGTACTGAAAAAATTGCTGATGTGAATGGTTTGTTGCAACAATACGCAGAGCGCGCAACGGCGAAACCCACCGAGCATAGCATGCAGTATGGGATCTTTAAAGAGCGTGTTCGTTTGCAAAAATGGATGCACGCCTTTGACCCCGATCAATTGCTAACACACGCGCAGGCCGCTCATCACGCGGGTCAGAGCGAAGTGGCGCAGCATATTTTGAATGAAGTTCTATTGCGCGGCGATGCAGCGCAGTGCACGCAGGCTTTGGATTTGCGCAATGCGTGGTTGACACCAACGCACCGCCAAACTGACAACGAGGCAAAATAATGCCGCGCATTGCCTTGGGGCTACAGTATGACGGCCGTGCGTTTCAGGGTTGGCAATCGCAAGTACACGGTCAAACAGTGCAAGATGTATTGCATAAAGCCTTGAGCCAATTCGCTACTGTACCAATTCAGGTGCAATGCGCAGGGCGTACTGATACCGGCGTTCATGCCTTAGAACAAATTGTGCATTTTGATGTGGGGTTTGAACGCGACATCCATGCGTGGGTGCGTGGCACAAACACATTTTTACCCGAAACGGTCGCAGTACGCTGGGCGCGCGAAGTCAGTCCAGAATTTCACGCACGTTTTGATGCGTTTCAAAGAACCTACCACTACGTGATTTACAACCACCCAACACGCTCACCCATTTGGGTAGGGCGCGCAGGTTGGTATCATAAGCCATTGGATGCAGATAAAATGCACTCAGCGGCGCAGGCTTTGGTGGGCGAGCACGATTTTTCGGCATTTCGCGCGTCCGAGTGCCAAGCCAATTCGCCAGTCAAAACCCTGTATCATATTAAGGTCGAGCGTTTTGGCGACTGTGTATTGATCAGCATCAGCGCGAATGCGTTTTTGCACCATATGGTGCGCAATATGGTCGGTAGTTTGGTTTATATTGGTTCAGGCAAACAGCCGCAGGAATGGCTGGATTTTTTATTACAGCAAAAAAACCGAGCGTTGTCAGCACCGACATTTTCACCAGCAGGTTTGTATTTATCGGCGATTCATTACCCAGAAGCGTACGATTTACCTGCGCCGCGCGACGATTTTTTACAGGCTTTGGGACTCAAATAGAGACAAATATGCGAACACGCGTTAAATTTTGCGGGTTCACCCGTGAACCAGACAT
>JAGNWC010000036.1:5977-10542 GCA_017986195.1 Hydromonas sp. | reverse complement strand
ATTTTATATATTTAGAAATAAGGGTTATTTATGAACAAATTATTAGCAGAATTTTTTGGCACATTTTGGTTGGTGTTCGCTGGCTGTGGCAGTGCGGTTTTGGCGGCGGGTTTTAACGGCGAAGGCAGCAATCTGGGCATTGGCTTTGTCGGCGTGTCTTTGGCGTTCGGTTTGACGGTTTTGACCATGGCGTATGCAGTGGGTCATATTTCAGGCGGTCATTTCAACCCTGCAGTGACTTTGGGCTTGGTTGCAGGCGGTCGTTTTCAAGCCAAAGATGCCGCAGGCTACATCATCGCTCAAGTCATCGGTGGTATCGTTGCTGGTGCTGTACTGTACTTCATTGCCTCGGGCACAGCAGGATTCGTTGCGGGTGGTTTTGCCTCAAACGGTTTCGACGATTTGTCACCTGGTAAATACAGCATGGCGGCTGCCTTTGTCATGGAAGTGGTCATGACCGCAATTTTCTTATTTGTGATTATGGGCGCAACCCACAAAGACGCAGCAGCGGGTTTCGCACCGATTGCAATTGGTCTGTGCTTGACCTTGATTCACTTGGTATCGATTCCTGTGACCAACACTTCTGTAAACCCTGCGCGTTCTTTGGGTGTGGCATTGTTTGCTGACACAGCGGCATTGTCTCAAGTATGGCTGTTTTGGGTCGCACCCATCATCGGTGGTGTGCTCGGTGCGCTGATCTACAATGTGGTTAAAGGTAATAAATAAATCAAGCATTGTTGAAAAACACAGCGGCATAAAAAAGGCATCCGAAGATGCCTTTTTTAACGTCTAAATCATAGAAAATTACAACATCGCTTTGAGCAAACGCGCCATTTCTGACGGGTTTTTGGTCACGGTGATGCCACATGCGTCCATGATGTCGAGTTTCTCTTGAGCCGTGCCTTTGCCACCCGAGATAATTGCACCTGCATGTCCCATGCGTTTGCCTGCGGGTGCGGTCACACCAGCAATAAAACCAACAACTGGTTTTTTCATGTGCTCTTTAATCCAATATGCGGCTTCTTCCTCGTCACCGCCGCCGATTTCGCCAATCATAATCACCGCATCGGTGTCAGGATCGTCGTTGAACATTTTCATCACATCGATGTGTTTCAAACCATTCACAGGGTCGCCGCCAATGCCCACGGCTGTGGATTGCCCCAAACCGAGTTCAGTCAATTGCGCCACGGCTTCGTAGGTCAAAGTTCCCGAACGACTGAGCACGCCAATCCGCCCTTTGCGATGAATATGCCCTGGCATGATGCCGATTTTGAGTTCATCTGGCGTGATGACACCAGGACAGTTGGGTCCGAGCAACAGGGTTTTGCGGTTCTCACGGCGCATACGATCGCGCACCTCCATCATATCGCGCACAGGAATGCCCTCAGTGATGCAAATTGCCAAATCCAAGTCGGCTTCGACTGCTTCCCAAATCGCCGCCGCCGCACCTGCGGGCGGAACATAAATCACCGAGACCGTTGCGCCCGTTTGATTTTTTGCTTCAGCAACAGAACCATAAATTGGCACGCCCTCAAAACTCTCTCCTGCTTTTTTCGGATTCACACCAGCGACAAAGCACTCTTTGCCATTGGCATATTCACGACACATGCGGGTGTGAAACTGACCTGTTTTGCCCGTCATGCCTTGGGTGATGACGCGGGTATTTTTGTTGATTAAGATACTCATGGTAAACCTCTATATTCAAATGGTTGAGTCGTTGCAGTTATTTCGCGGGCATGAATTCAACGCGCCGATTACGTGCGCGACCATCCTCGGTATCGTTGCTGGCAATTGGGTGCACGCTACCATAACCTTTTGCGGTCAAGTTTGCCTCGGGCACACCTTGTGCAACCATATAAATCATAACCGCTTTGGCACGCGCATCCGATAACAAGAGATTCGCTTGTTCATTGCCTGCACTGTCCGAATGACCCAATACCTCACCTTTTGTGTTGTTTTGTTTCAATTGAGCAGCGAACTCTTTGAGGTGTTCATACGCACTGGCGGGCACTTCCGAAACCCCTGCACCAAACTCTACGTTTAATTTGGTTGCCCCCAATGATGCCACCGCGTTTTTTACCCATAAAGCAGAATCATTAATTTCAACAGTTTGATTGGCATAAGCGGTTTTCACGGTATTCAATAACTGCGTTTTAACCGCATCGCTCTCGACTTCACCTGCCAAAGTTAATCGATTACCCAATAATCCAATGCTCGCCCCCTTGGATTTGAATAAATCAACCAACCCCGCATCCAAAGTAAGTGCGACGGGTGTTGCTGATGTGGACGCGCTCACTGCTGGCGCGGTAGTCTCAACAGAAGTGGGCTGACCCGAACAACGACTCAACAGCCACAATGCCAACAAGAACAACAGTACCAACCACCAAAAACGTTTGATAAAACCCCAAAGACCACCGCCAACTTTGCCTGCACCACTGCCTACTGTGCCCAATGCCGCCCCTGCGCCAGCCACTGCACCTGTAACCGCGCCAGTCACCGCACCTGCGGCATCCCCTGCCAAATGCGCTGCACCACCTGCAAGGTCTTTGACCACATCCACAGTGCCTTCCAAAATATCGCCCACAACTTCGACCGCGTCACCAGCGGCATCGTTCACTGCGTGAATCGCATTTCCAGCCAAATCAATCGCATCACCCGTGACATCTTTCACAGTATCTACGACACCTTCAGCCACATCGCCAACTTTATCACCCACAGTCGCGGCGACACTTGCCACACTCGCCACCGTGCCAGCAACCAATCCTGTTTTACCGAAATGACTTAGACCATCACCCGTTGGAATCGGTTTGCCATCCGCCGCCGCAACCACACGCTCGGCTGCCTGCGCCATGGTGTCTGCGGTGATGATCGGCAAACCCGATTCGGCAAGCATTTTTTTACCCAAATCTTCGTTTGTGCCTTTCATGCGCACGACCAAAGGTACTTGTAAATGCACTTGCTTGGCGGCTGCAATCACCCCTTCGGCAATCACATCGCACTTCATGATGCCACCGAAAATATTCACCAAAATCGCTTTGAGGTTGGGGTTTTTGAGCATGATTTTAAAAGCTTCGGTGACTTTTTCAGTACTCGCGCCACCACCCACATCGAGGAAATTCGCTGGTTCACCGCCGTAGAGTTTAATCGTGTCCATGGTCGCCATTGCCAAACCCGCGCCATTGACCAAACAACCAATATTGCCATCCAATGAGATGTACGCCAAATCGTGTTTGGAGGCTTCGATTTCGGCAGGATCTTCCTCGTCCAAATCGCGCATTTCAACAATCTCAGGGTGACGGTACAAGGCATTTGAATCAAAGTTCATTTTTGCATCCAATGCCACCACACGGTGGTCACCTGTGGTAATCAATGGGTTGATTTCCGCCAAATCTGCATCGGTTTCGACAAAGGCTTGGTACAGTTTTTGGATGGTTGTCCGTGCCTGTTGCACGCATTCTGCTGGCATACCCATGCGCACCGCCAATTCGTCACCTTCGACATCGGTCACGCCAGTAACAGGATTGACAAATAATTTATGAATCAATTCTGGCGTATGCTCGGCAACCTCTTCAATATTCATTCCGCCTTCACTCGATGCCATCACGCAGACTTTTTGTGTGGCGCGATCAATCACCATGCCAAGATAGTATTCTTTCTGGATGTCGGCACCTTCTTCGATGAGCAGTCGGCGAACTTTTTGACCTTCAGGGCCTGTTTGATGCGTGACCAATTGCATGCCAAGGATTTGTTCGGCGTATTGTTTGACCTCATCCATGGATTTGGCGACTTTAACACCGCCGCCTTTGCCGCGACCGCCCGCGTGAATTTGCGCCTTGACCACCCAAACCGAACCGCCGAGTGCTTGCGCCGCTTTAATGGCATCGTCTACCGAAAACGCGGGAATGGCGCGTGGGACAGGTACTCCGTATTTTTTTAAGATTTCTTTGCCTTGATACTCATGAATCTTCATAAGATTGCCTCTTTGGTGTGTTGTTTAATATTGTTCAAATCATTTGTGTGGAATGCTCGCCACGACAAACAGACTTAATCATTCTACATGATTGGGATACGCCAACTGTAAAATATGCATCATTTCTGACATGTATGGGGTAAACGAAAACGTGATGAAATCCATTCACGGGCAACATCTACGGCTGTTCAGGGCGTTTGTACCAGCGAGGGTAATATAACTTGACTGCTTCGGCACCTTCCGCCAATGCGTGGCATTGGTTGATTTGGAAAGGCCGACCTGCTTGCTCGTCGCCCACGGCTTTGCGATGGCGCACAGACAGCTCAACACCCACGCCTTGAATCACCACAGTCGGCAAACTATTGGCCAATTCGGTAATGTGGGTGCAACCATGAATACCCGAAAAACGCTCACGCATCGCCGTGCGAAAACCGCGCATGATGTTCAAACCCATCATTTTTTTATAATCAGGCGTGATTTGTTGGCATTGCTCTAAATATGGTGCAGCCATCGTATCGCAATGCACATCCACAATATCCAATGAATTGTCCACCGTGACGCGCAGTATCATGCTGTGCAAGGCTTCGGCGGTTTC
>JAGNWC010000036.1:0-5877 GCA_017986195.1 Hydromonas sp. | reverse complement strand
GTCAATGGCCTTTGTATGACCCACACTGTTAGTACCTCTTCTGAAATCACTGATTTTTCCCAATTTGCCTTGGATGCACGGATTCAACGCGCCATTGTTGATGCGGGCTACGCCACGCCCACACCGATTCAAGCGCAAGCCATTCCTGTGGTTTTGGCAGGTCAAGACGTAATGGGTTCGGCACAAACGGGCACGGGTAAAACCGCCAGTTTCGTGTTGCCGATTTTACAAAACATTTTACCTTTGGCCTCGAGCAGCACCTCACCTGCGCGTCACCCTGTGCGTGCCTTGGTGCTCGCACCGACACGCGAACTCGCGGTGCAGGTTGCTGACAACGCCGCGCTGTATGCCAAACACACGCCGATTCGCACCGCAGTGGTGTTCGGCGGCATGGACATGAGGGTACAAACCCCCATTGTGCGTGCAGGGGTGGAGTTGCTGATTGCCACCCCAGGGCGACTGCTTGACCATATTGAACAAGGCAATGTGAATTTAAATCAGGTGCAGTATTTGGTGCTCGACGAAGCCGATCGTATGCTCGATATGGGCTTTTTACCTGACTTGCAACGGATTTTGAATTTATTGCCCAAGCAACGCCAGACCTTGTTGTTCTCTGCGACCTTCTCGCCTGACATTCGCAAGCTGGCTGAGTCGTACCAAAAAAATCCGAAAATCATTGAAACCGCACAACGCAACGCGACCGCTACCAACGTCACGCAAGAGATGTTTGCGGTCAAAGACAAAAACCACAAACGCAGCGCAGTGGTGCAATTGCTCAAACAAGAAGCCATCGACCAAGCGATGATTTTCGTCAACACCAAAATCGAAGCACGCGATTTGGCGCGGTTTTTACAACGCGCCAAAATCAATGCGCGCGCCTTGCATGGCGACCAAACGCAGTCCGAACGTTTGGCAACACTGGATGAATTCAAAAGCGGCGCGGTGGCGATACTCGTTGCCACTGATGTCGCGGCACGCGGCTTGGACATTGCACAGATGCCCTGCGTGGTCAACTTTGATTTGCCGTACAGTGCTGAGGACTACGTCCATCGCATCGGACGCACAGGGCGCGCGGGCGCGAATGGGCGCGCATTGTCTTTGGTCACGCAGTTCGATGATAAATTACTCGCAGCGATTGCCAAACTGGTGCGCATGGAATTTGAACTCAAAACCATACGTGCAGAAGAAGAACGTCCAGCACGCACCGAGCGTCCCAATCGCGAGGCAAAGGGTGCGCGCGAGCCATTTAACCCTGAACGCGCCAATACCGAAGCGCGCATCCGTCACATCGAGCGCAGCGCGCCACACCGCCGCAGTGCATGGGATGAAGAAGAATTGAATTACCTGCGCCGCAAAATGGCAGTGTCGGACGATCCGTTTTTCTCCAAGCCGTATGAGGCCAACCCCGATGCGCACAGCCCAAAATTGGACTTGGCACACACCCATTTGTCCTCAACCATGCCGCAACCCAAAACCAAAAAACCCGTCGCGGCACTGTTTGCAATGGGTAAGAAAAAATAATTGATTCATCATGAATTAATATTGGCAATGCACTGTATTGATGGTTATGATGCACGCAATTAAAAATCAAAGCGCACAAAAAACTAAAGTGATTCACACACGCAAACAAAGGAAAACTATGAGAGACACAAAAATCGTTGCCACCTTAGGTCCTGCCTCAACCTCTGAGAGCGTATTGCGCGAAATGATACGCGCAGGCGTGAATGTGGTGCGGATTAATTTTTCGCACGGCAGTGCGCAAGAGCATATTGACCGCGTTCACATGGTGCGCCGCATTTCTGAAGAAGAGGGACAACACGTCGGCGTATTGGCCGATTTACAAGGACCGAAAATCCGCATCTCAAAATTTGCCAACCAACACATCATGCTCGCCAACGGCGTGACCTTTACTTTTGATATTCACGCCGATGTCTTGGGTGATGAACTCCGTGTGGGTTTGGACTTTCCTGACCTGATTAAAGACGTGGTTAAGGACGATATTTTATTGTTGGACGATGGCAAAATTCGCATGCGTGTGTTGGACGTGACCCATGAAACGCTCGAATGTGTGGTTGAGCAAGGTGGTAAACTCTCAGACCGCAAAGGCATCAATAAACTCGGTGGCGGACTTTCAGCAGCCGCTTTGACCGCCAAAGACATGGCAGACATCATCACTGCCGCCGAGTTTGAAGCTGATTTTCTTGCGGTGTCTTTTCCCAAAACCAAAGCCGATATGTATATGGCGCGCGAGTTAATGCGCAATGCAGGTGGCGATGCACTTTTGATTGCAAAAATCGAACGCGCTGAAGCCATACCGAATTTAGAGGAAATCCTCGAAGCCTCGGACGGTCTGATGGTGGCGCGCGGTGATTTGGCAGTCGAAGTCGGCGACGCGAAAGTCCCTGCGCTGCAAAAAATGATGATACGCAAAGCGCGTGAAATGAATAAATTATCCATCACCGCCACACAGATGATGGAATCCATGATTACCAACTACGTGCCGACCCGCGCCGAAGTATCGGATGTGGCCAACGCGGTGCTCGATGGCACGGATGCGGTGATGCTGTCTGCTGAAACCGCCGCAGGTCAATTCCCCGTAGCGACCGTGCGCACCATGGCGCAGATTTGTGATGAAGCAGAGTTCTCAGCCATGGTGAACTTAGACCGCGATTTGCGTGACTATGTGTTTAACCGTGTGGACGAATCGATTGCGATTTCAGCGATTTTCGCCGCACACCACTTGAAAGCCAAAGCGATTGCGGTGATGACCGAATCAGGCTCAACCCCGCTGTGGATGACGCGCTACAACACCGATGTGCCGATTTATGCGTTCAGCAAAAACATTCGCACCCTGCGCCGACTGAGCCTGTATCGCGAAGTCACGGTGATGCAACAATTGGAAACCGATATGCCACCGTATGAAGTGGCGGAAAAAGTCTCGTCCATCCTCACCAGTAAAGGTTTGGTGGTCAAAGGCGATACGATTGTCATCACCCGCGGTTCAACTATGGGTAAATCGGGCAATTCCGATACCATGCAAATTCGTAAAATTGGTGGGTAAAAAAAGAGGCGGGTTGAACCCCGCCTCCTTTAATGCTGTTGTCCTTTAGCCACAGTCATTTCGAACAAAGCTGTATCAGCAAAACAACCCATGAAAGCTCTTTCAATGAACGCCGATGGATTGCTTCGCGATCAACCTGCTCGCAATACCGCGTCACAAAAACCATCCTCACACACTCAAATTCACTGCGTGTTCACGCGTTTCATGGAACACCAAATCAGGATAACGTTCGGTCATCATGTTTAAATTCACACGGTGGTTGGCCAAATAAGTCAGGTTGCCCGCAGCATCGTGCGCGAGGTTGTTGACCTGCGCTTTTTCAAACTCTGCCAATTGCGCTTTATTGTCGGAACTGACCCAACGCGCGATGTTCATTGACGGCGTTTCAAACACCACTTCCACACCGTACTCGGATTGCAGACGTGAGGCGACCACCTCAAACTGCAACACCCCGACCGCGCCAAGCACCATGTCGCCGCCGTTGGCAGGGATGAATACCTGCACCGCGCCTTCTTCGCCGAGCTGCTGTAAACCTTTTTGCAACTGCTTAATTTTCAGCGGATTTTTAATCCGTGCAATACGGAACAACTCAGGCGCGAAAAACGGAATGCCCGTAAACGCCAACACTTCGCCTTCACTAAAGCTGTCGCCAATTTGAATATTGCCGTGGTTCGGAATGCCGATGATGTCACCCGCAAACGCCTCTTCGACAATTTCGCGCTCGTGTGACATAAAGGTCACCACTGAGTTGGCAGAAATCTCGCGGTTCAAACGCAGATGCTTCATTTTCATACCGCGCTCAAACACACCTGAACACACACGCAAAAATGCAATGCGGTCGCGGTGTTTGGGATCCATATTCGCTTGAATTTTAAACACGAAGCCTGAGAATTTTTCTTCGGTCGGCGCGACTGTGCGCACGGTGGCATCGCGTGGCGCGGGCGCGGGTGCCCAGTCAATCAGCGCGTCAAGAATCTCACGCACGCCAAAATTATTAATCGCCGAGCCGAAAAATACGGGCGTGAGTTTGCCTGCCAAAAACGCGTCCAAATCAAACGGATGCGATGCGCCCTGTACCAATTCAATGTCCATGCGCAACTGCGCGGCTTCATCGGCAAACAATTCATCCAAGCGTGGATTGTCAATGCCCTTGATGACTTCCAAATCCAAAATCAATTTTTCCGTGCCCGCCTCGAACAGCAACACCTCATCGCGCAGCAGGTGGTACACACCTTTGAAACTTTTGCCTTTGCCAATCGGCCAGGTAATCGGTGCGCAATTGATTTTTAAAATGGATTCAACCTCATCCAGTAAGTCCAAAGAATCGCGCACTTCGCGGTCACATTTGTTCATAAACGTGACAATCGGCGTGTTGCGTAAACGACAGACATCGAGCAATTTAATCGTCTGCGCTTCCACCCCTTTGGCAGCATCAATCACCATCAAGCCCGAATCGACCGCAGTCAGTACGCGGTAGGTATCCTCAGAGAAATCTTGGTGACCTGGGGTATCGAGCAGATTGACCACGTGCTCTTTGTATTCAAACTGCATGACTGAGGACGCGACCGAAATGCCGCGTTGTTTCTCAATCTCCATCCAATCGGAGGTAGCGAATTTACCACCTTTTTTACCCTTGACCGTACCCGCTTGCAAAATCGCACCTGAGAACAACAAGAGTTTTTCGGTGAGCGTGGTTTTGCCCGCATCGGGGTGGGAAATGATGGCGAAGGTGCGGCGATGCTCGACCTCGTGGCGAATTTGCATTGAATCGACAGACATGAAAATACCAAGTTGAATGAAGGAAATACGGAATAACCCGCGATTTTACGTGATTTTGCGGACAGACGGTTATGTTTTGCGGGTGATTGCCAATGGTAGATGGTGAACACCCATGGCATTATTTATGCCCATGTCACTTTGCGCACCGCAGGCATTTGTTTGAGTTGCGCCACCAATTCATCGGTTGGAATGACTTGCCAATCCATGCCCAATTTGATTTCCGCGCGCGCGCCTTGAATCTGCACGCGTATTGCGACGCTCAAACCTTCGCTGTCTAAATTTTGTTTCAGGCAGTTTTTTAATGCAGTCACATCGAGCGCGTTGGTACGCAAATCCAAATCAATTAACAAGGTGTGCGCATTGCTGACACGCGCATGGATTAAATCCATCACCCGCTTGCAATTGATGCGTAAATTATCACCGCCTGCGTAGCGGTCGGGCTGGATGCTCACTTGCATGAACACCAATTGCTCTTCTTTGATAAACCGCCCATACCGTTCGGCCTCCTCAGCAAAAATCATAAGCTCCAAACGCGCGGACTTGTCGTCCAAAGTAATAAACATGCGTTTGCCGCGCTCGGAAATTTGTGTACGCACCGAGGTGATGATGCCTGTAATCGTCACCAAATCGGATTTCGGGTACAAGCTTGCCAGTTTGGTGGGCGCGATTTTGCGTGCCTCTTGTTCATACTCATCAAACAGATGGCCTGAAAGATAAAAGCCCAAAGCAAGTTTTTCTTGCGCGAGTTTTTCACGCAGCGTCCACATCGGTACGTTTTCTAACTCGGCTTGCCACTGCTCGCCCATGGTTTCTTCGGCATCAAATAAATTATTTTGATGCGCATGTTCCGCCGCATGATTGGCCGCCTGCAAGGCAACATCCACACTGGCAAGCAGACTGGCGCGGTTCGGATGCAGGGTGTCAAACGCGCCAGATTTAATCAATGACTCGACCGTGCGCCGATTGACGTGCGCTTTGTCCACGCGCATGACAAAATCAAAGAAACTCGTGAACGCGCCACCCTGCGCACGCTCGGG
>JAGNWC010000136.1 GCA_017986195.1 Hydromonas sp. | reverse complement strand
ACGCACATCTGGATTGCATGCGACAGGGAAAGTGACATGCTCCAACAAAGGCAAATCATTGATGGAATCCGAGTAAAAAAAACTGCCTTTGACTGTGTCCCACGATAGGTTTTGCGCCACCAACCACTGCTCCAAACGCGCAATTTTACCCGCTTGGAAACTCGGCGTACCCGCCACTTTACCTGTAAATTGACCGTTGATTTGTTCGGGTGTGGTGCCAATGATGTGTTCAAAGCCGAAATACCGCGCAATCGGCTCAATCACAAATTCATTGGTTGCACTGACCAACACACACTGATGACCAATGTCGATGTGTTTTTGCACCAAAGCCATCGCTTGCGGTTGAATCAAGGGCAGTATCATCTCTTGCATAAACTGCTCGCGCCATTGCAACAGCGTTGCCATCGACGTGTCCGCCAAGACTTTAAATACAAACTCCGAATACGCAAAAACATCCAAAGTGCCCTTGGCGTATTGTTCGTAGAAATATTCATTTTGTGCTTGATAGTGCGCTGCATCCACGTAACCATGGCGACCCAAAAAAACGCCCCAGTTATAATCTGAATCGTTGGCAATCAGGGTTTTGTCCAAATCAAAGATGGCTAAAATGGTCATACATTCTCTTTTAAACTTCGGCTGAATGATTCAGCCATTCTTTCAAAAGCGGTATGGTCACCGCTTGCTTTTTTTGTAAACTGTACGTGTCTAAATGCACCAAAAACTCGTGTAATTTAGACAAATCGCGTGATGAATAGCGCAACATGTATTCAATCACCCCGCTGCCGAGCGTCAAACCACGTTGCTCTGACTGCTCGGTCAGCACCTGCGCTTTTTCTGCGTCGCTCAATACATGCAGCTGATAGACCAAATCCCAACTCAAGCGCGTGCGCAAATCGGGCAAATACCCTTCTGGCAAACGCGCAGGCGTACAACTGGCAGTTACAATCAGATGGCGATTATCATCTGTTGGCAAACTGCGCACTGCGTTGAACAAATGAAATAAATTTGTCTGCTGAACAAAATTAAATCCATCCACATCATCGACCAAAAACCAAAGCGTATCATTGATGGCAACAGGCAGATTAAAATCCTGCGCAGTTAAATAACGCGTCTGCTCTGCCACGGCCAAGCTGCGCAAAATATGGGTTTTACCCGCACCACTTGCACCCCAAAGGTACAAACACATCGGCTCGAAAATTCCCGCGACCAAATCGTACAAATGCGCCAAGACCTCGCCATTTTTGCCGACGATTAAATTTTCCAAACGGGGCTCATCAGATAGGCTTAACTCCAGAGCAAACTGTGGATACTTCATAAAAATTATTCTGCTTCTTTCTGATAAAACGCGCTGTCAAAATACGCTTGTTTGACGAAGCGCGAGAGCACAACCAACGCCGCACTTGCGGGTAAAGCCAACAGCATACCAACAAAACCAAATAAAGTACCAAACACCAATAAAGCAACAATTACCGCCACGGGTGATAAACCTATCCGTTCACCCACCAAACGTGGTGTAAGCACATAACTCTCGAGCAACTGCCCGAGCGCATAAACCGCCAACACTGCAAAAAACGGCGCGGTCAAGCCAAACTGCAAAAATCCTGCCAAAACCGCCAAAATCAAACCAACGCCAAAGCCCAAATACGGGATAATCACAAAAAAGCCCGTCAAAATGCCAACTGGAATTCCAATCTGTAAACCCGTCAAGCTCAAAGCCAGCGCGTAATACACGGCAAGACTCAGCATCAAGAGCACTAAGCCACGCATGTATTGACTCAAAGCATCGTCGATTTCGCGCATCACATGCCATGTTTGCAAACGCCAACGTTTGGGCAGCAAACTGCGCCAATTTTTCAAGGTGTTCGGCCAATTGGACAAAATAAAATAAGTCAATATCGGCAACATCAGTACCCACGACACCAAACTGAGCACTACCGAGCCGCCTTGGCGCATATACCCGAGCACTTTTTGCCCCAAAGTACCGACATTCACATTTTCAGAAATCAGGGTTTGCAGCTGACTGACCCAGCCAATGTCGGGTGTATCAGGAAACAGCGCACGCAAGGCAGGTGTATTGGCAATAAACTGATGTGTCCAATTGAGCATTTCGGGTAATTTTTGATGCAAGATTTGCAACTGCGAACTGATAATCGGCCATGGAATCAACGCCATCAAAATCAGTACCAAAACACTTAAAAAAACAGCAATCAGCGCACCGATAAAGCGTTGCACATGCCATTTTTCGAGTTTAACCACAATTGGATTGAGCAAATACGCCAAAAAACACGCGAAAAATATTGGTAGAAGCACGCCCTTTATTGACCAAAGAAACCAGAAAAACGCTACAATGGCGGTCACCACGAAAACCGCCATGACCAACTGCTTCCATGCTTTATTATCGTTCAGGTTCATGGCTTGTTTTCCTCACTTAATTCAAAACACATTCATCAAACCGACATTTTATAGGACTTCTCGCGAATTATGGCAAATAACTCCTCACAAACCGCAGGTTTATCGTATAAAGACGCTGGCGTGGACATCGATGCGGGCGATGCGTTGGTCGAACGCATCAAACCATTTGCCAAACGCACCATGCGCGAAGGCGTGCTCAACGGCTTGGGTGGATTCGGCGCATTGTTTGAAATCTCTAAAAAATACCAAAACCCCGTGCTGGTATCGGGTACGGACGGCGTGGGTACAAAACTCAAACTTGCGTTTGAATGGGGCTTTCACGACACGGTTGGCATCGATTTGGTCGCTATGAGCGTGAACGACATCCTTGTGCAAGGCGCGGAACCCTTGTTTTTCCTTGATTACTTTGCCTGTGGCAAACTCGACATCGACACCGCGACCAACGTCATCAAAGGCATTGCAGCAGGCTGTGAAGAATCAGGCTGTGCGCTTATCGGCGGCGAGACCGCCGAAATGCCGACCATGTACCCAGACGGTGAATACGACCTCGCAGGTTTTGCGGTTGGTGTGGTGGAAAAAGACCAAATCATCAACGGCTCGACCATTGTTGCAGGCGATGTGATTTTGGGTTTGGGCTCAAATGGTGTGCATTCAAATGGTTTTTCACTCGTGCGCAAAGTATTGGAAGTCTCTCAAGCCGATTTGAACATGGACATGGGCGGAGTTACACTGCAAAAAGCCATCAGCGCGCCGACGCGCCTGTACGTCAAACCGATTTTAGCGACATTAGAGCAAGTCAACATCAAAGGCATGGCGCACATCACAGGCGGCGGCTTGACGGAAAACATCCCGCGCGTCTTGCCAAACGGTTTGCAAGCGGTGATTGACTCAAAATCATGGACACGCCCACCGCTGTTCCAATGGTTGCAATCCGCAGGCAACATCAGTGACGATGAAATGCACCGCGTGTTCAACTGCGGCATCGGCATGGTGGTTATCGTATCGGCCAACGATGCCGACAAAGCACGTGAACTATTGACCGCGCAAGGCGAAACCGTATCGGTACTCGGCACAGTGCGTGCCTTACCAGAAGGTGAACATGCAACGGTGGTGGTTTAA
>JAGNWC010000135.1 GCA_017986195.1 Hydromonas sp. | reverse complement strand
CCAAATATGCGCCATGAAATTCTCAATGAAGACAACCGCATGCACGTGTACCAAGACATTGCGCAGTTGATTCAGGCTTAAAATCCAAATAGGCTAAACGCTTAACAATTCAATTTTTTGAACGCCGCCACGCATTCGCACTCGAAAAGCCCGCCGCAATGGCGGCTTTTTCTTGGCTCAATCCCTGCGCGCGCCATTGCTCAAACAGCGCATGGCGCAAGGCAACTTGATAATCGTGCACGGTCATGCCTGCATGTTGCTTAAAAATTCGTGTGAGGTGGCGCGAACTCACGCAGGCTATTTTTGCCAAAGTTGTTAAATCGTGCGCCGCATCAGGCGCGGCCGCAATTGCATCTTGTACCCGATGCACCGCTGGGTGCATGTGACTGCGCGCAATCAACCACGGTGAGAGCGCGGCATCATTGCCCGTTCGGCGAAAATACACATTCATATGACGCGCCACTTGCAGAGCCAAATCCGCACCGAAACGTTGCCCCAACCAATACAAAATTACATCAAAGCCCGCCGTCACGCCCGCGCTGGTTAGAATCGCGCCATCATCGACAAAAACGCGATTGTCCTCGACCTGCGCACGGGAAAATTGCGCGCGCAAATCTTCGAGTAAATTGTGGTGCGTGGTGCATTTCACACCCGCGAGCAAACCCGCCTCACCGAGCAGAAACACGCCTGAGCACACCGTGATGATTTGATGGTGCTCAGGGTCAAACACACCGCGCAACCATTGCGCCACCGCTTGACCTGCTGCACTTTGATACGCCAAAGCCTCGTCCACCGCACCGGGGATTAACAACACATCACCATCACTCAAAGTCTCAGGTAGCGGTTTTAAACCTGCGAGTTGAATATCACCCGTGGTATCCACCTGCATCAAATTGGACACCACCTGCACATTAACAGCCGCGCCAAAGCGCGCAGCAAAGCGCAAGGCATCCAGTGGCCCTGCCAAAT
The DNA here is from genome assembly GCA_017986195.1 of Hydromonas sp. Classification (GTDB taxonomy): domain Bacteria; phylum Pseudomonadota; class Gammaproteobacteria; order Burkholderiales; family Burkholderiaceae; genus CTSOIL-112. Next base: position 2,578 of record JAGNWC010000135.1, on the reverse strand, counting down.
CCGTCAACAATACAGAAGGTGGCAATACACAATAAATCGTTGTCGTCATAATGAACCTCTACTAAACCATCCAAGTAAACGCACACCGAATAAATTCACCACCAAACCGAGCATCAACGCCAAACTGCCCCACCATTGCCACACATTCAACTGCTCACCCAACACCACCCAAGCAGTGAGCAAACCGACCACAGGCACGAGCAGTGAAAACGGCGCGACGCGGTTCGGCTCGTACAGACCGAGCAAACGGCTCCACAACGCGTAGCCGAGCAAAGTCGCCACCCACGCCAAATACAACACCGACACCGCACTGTGCCACGTGACCTCGTACCACTGCGGATACATGCCGCGCTCGAACCACCACGACAGCAACGCAAAAGGCACAATCGGTACAACACTCGACCAAACCACCAAACCGAGCGCGTCGGGCGCATGACCCGCTTTGCGCATCGCGCTGACTACAATGTTACCGCCCGCCCAAGACAGTGCACCGAGTAAATTGAGCATCAAACCGATGCCCGTCATATGTCCCAAACCTGTGCCGCGCCCATACGCCATCAGCCCCAAACCGAGCACGGCAAACGCCAGTCCCAACCATTGCGTCAACTGCGTTCTCTGTTGCAAAATCAAGACCGACAAAATCAGGGTAAAAAACACCTGCGATTGATGCACCACCGAAGCCAAACCCGCAGGCATCCCAACCCGCATTGCCCAGAATAAAAACGCGAACTGCGCAAAACTATTGAGCAAACCATAGGCGATCAACCATGACCACGGCAGGGTGGGTTTGCGGATAAAAAAAACCACAGGCAAAAACGCACAGATAAAGCGCAAAGTTGCCAACAAAAACGGCGGCACTTCGTTCAAACCCCAGCGGATGACCACGAAATTCACACCCCAAACGAGTACGACAATCAGGGCCTGGACAATATGAATGGGTTTCATTGGGTGTATTCTATCAATTCATCATCGCCGTCATTGCGAGCGACGTTTTATCAGCGAAGCAATCCATTGGTACTAAGAAAGCGGATGTATTTTGAACGCATCACTGCATTCGCAACACTGAGATTCTATTAGGACTGCGCCCAAATCGCATCCATATCCGCCACGGTACAAATTCGCGCAAATCGCCCTGCCAGTACCAACTCCGTGCGTTTTTTAATTTCATCAGCCGAATACACCGTGCCATCCGCATGGGTCATCGTAAAAGTCAAAGTCGCCTCAGTGACATAATAAACATTGAACCCCAAGTCCGAAGCCACGCGCGTGGTGGTTTCACAGCACTGTTCGGTGCGAATGCCGCTGATGGTCAAATCGGTGATGTTGTGCGCGTGTAAATATTCGAGCAGACCGCTCTCGGTCAGCGCGTTGTGTACGGATTTTTTAAACACTCGATCCACCGCAGGCATCCAATCCATAAAACGCACATGACCCGAACTCGCGCGAAAGGACGTTGTACCCGTTTCAAGTGGATTTTCATGCAAAACACCCATCACAGGCACATCATGCGCTCGCGCAGAAGCGATGAGCGCGAGTTGATGCGCACGAAATTTTGGCTCATCGACCGCAGACCAATACGGTGCATGGATAAATGAGTCCTGCACATCAACCACCAGCAGGGCGTGTTTGTATGGGGTAGTGGTAATGGACATAGCGACCTCGCAATCAGTTAAATGAGGTCACAGTATAATAATCTAAAAGTCTTTATATCAGAGCAATAAAAGACGATATGGGTGTAAAAAAGGACATTATTAAACCAACTTTAGGCGTGATGCGCCTCCAAAGAATTTGTGGCACAACAACGTGCCACAAATTTATTCTCTCGGAAATCAGATATGCGATTGTTTTTTTTATTTATCCGAGCATGTTTCGATATGTAATTTTTGCAATGTGGTTACACGACTCTCGTATGACACTATCGACTCATCCAACTCACCCGTCTGTGTAACATCCAATAATGCAAATGGGTTTAAACTTAATAATGCAGCAGCCGCTGTAACCGTATCTCCTGCATTAGAGGCTTTTTTCTGAGTTTTTAATTCAGAGAGTTTTTTATTCGCATCATCTAACTGCGTTTTAATATGAGCGCAATCACTTAAAACATTTAAATCATCGTTATTAACCTTCGAGTGATGAGGAGTAACACTCGCGCACGCACTCAGTAACAAAACCAGTAAACTTGGAACCAATTTTTTCATTTTAGCCTTTCTAAATAACACAACTTAAAATAAAGGTGGGCAATGCCCACCCTACTGATTTATGCGTAAACGGGAAACGCATCCGTCAATGTTTTCACATCTGCTTTGACGCGTTCGATGACTGTGGCATCGGTTGGGTTGTCCAACACATCGGCGATTAAGTTGGCGATTTGCTCGGTTTCTTTTTCTTTAAACCCACGTGTGGTCAAAGCAGGCGTACCCACGCGAATACCGCTGGTGACAAACGGTGTTTGTGGATCGTTTGGAATGGCGTTTTTATTACACGTCATGTGTGCTTCACCGAGAATGCGCTCGGCTTCTTTGCCCGTGAGGTTTTTACTACGCAAATCAACCAGCATCACGTGCGACTCAGTACGCCC
>JAGNWC010000035.1 GCA_017986195.1 Hydromonas sp. | reverse complement strand
GCATTGGGCGCGCAGTCATCAGGTGTATGCGGGCATTGGCACGGCACTATCATCACAGCGCAGGCATTTGAATATTCGCGCAACGATTTTGGCGTGGTTTTGGCTGTGTTTGGTTTTGGGTTTGGCTTTCGTGTTGCCTTTGGCGCAATTGCTGGTATGGGCTGTGCCTGATGCGCTCGCGCACACGGATTCTACGTGGACACATTTGCTGCAATACGTCATCGGCTCGGTGAGTTTGGCAAGCATGGCGGCTCTATTGGTGACGGGCATTGCTCTGCTGTTTGCTTTACTCAAACGGCGAGTCAGCACGCAACACAAAAATCACCGTGGCTTAATCAATGGGTGGATGACCTTGATAACCATGGGTTATGCCATTCCTGGAACGGTTTTGGCGGTCGGTGTGTTTGTGCCCATGGCATTTTTGGACAATCTTTTATTGGCTTGGGGACTCAGTCAGGGCGCGTGGTTTAAAGGCAGTTTGGCGGCTTTGTTGTGGGCTTATGTGGTGCGATTTTTGGCGGTGGCGTATGCCGCAAGCGACAGTGCATTGCAACGGGTGCGTCCTGTGCACGAGGAAATGGCGTTTTCATTGGGTTATTCGGGTTGGCGTTTGTGGACGCGGGTGCATGTTCCAATGATGCGCACGGGCGTGTGGACAGCCGTGTTATTGGTGTTCGTGGATGTGATGAAAGAGATACCGATTACCTTGATGATGCGCCCCATGGGCTGGGACACCTTGGCCACACGGATTTTCGCGCTCACCAGTGAGGGTATGTGGCGTGAAGCGGCCATACCTGCTTTGGCTTTGGTCATGGTGAGTTTGTTGCCTGTGTGGATTTTGGTGCGCCAAACACAGTCGTCTGCGCAATTGCACACAGATAAACCGAATCTGCCAGCAGGCAACGAAAGGGTGTAAATATGGGACAAGGTTTATGCGTGCAAGGTTTGAGCCAAAATTTCGCAGGTCATCAGGTACTCAAAGCGATTGATTTCGATTTACCCAAAGGTAAAATCGCTTGTCTTTTGGGGGCATCGGGCAGTGGCAAAACCACGTTGCTGCGCACCCTGATGGGTTTTGAAAAACTCAATGCAGGCTGTGTGTCGATGGAGGGGCGGATTTTGGATGATGGGATTCGTTCTGTGCCTGCGCACCAGCGGGGGATTGGCATGGTGTTTCAAGAACCTGCGTTACTCGGGCATTTAAGCGTGGCCAAGAATATTGCCTTTGGTTTGCATCGCCAATCAAAATCCGAGACTCAAGCGCGGGTGGCGCATTTACTTGAATTGATTGGTTTAAGCGGTTTGGCAGAGCGTTATCCGCATCAACTATCTGGTGGGCAGCAACAACGGGTGGCGTTGGCAAGGGCTCTTGCGCCGCGTCCTCAGTTGTTATTGCTGGATGAGCCGTTTGCGAGTTTGGATGCGCATTTACGCTTACAATTGGCACAAGATGTGCGCGCATTATTAGAAAACGAGGGCGTATCCGCCATCATGGTGACCCACGATCAAGCCGAGGCTTTTGCCTTTGCGGATGTGCTTGGGGTATTGCAAAACGGCGAGTTGGCGCAGTGGGCCAACCCGTATGATGTGTACCATCAACCCGCCAGTCGTGCCGTGGCGGAGTTTGTCGGACAAGGCGTTTGGGTGCATGGGCAAGTGGTGGATGCGCACACGGTGACTTTGCCTTTGGGGCAGTATGTCAGCGAGCGTGCGCATGGATTTGCGCTCGGCGCGACACTGGATGTGTTGCTGCGTCCTGATGATGTGGTGCATGTCGAGGACGCATCGCTACAGGCTCGCGTATTGGACAAATCTTTTCGAGGCAGCGATTTTATGTATCAATTGGCTCTGCCTTGCGGACAAACCGTTTTGGCACAGGTCGCCAGCCACCACCGCCATGCGGTCGGTGAATGGATTGGGGTACAACTGGATTTGAACCATTTGATTGCGTTTGAATCGTTGTGAAAATCATTGTGAATCTGCTGTCATCAATGGCTAATGATTTTTTTTGGCAATTTGTACCGCCATTTGATTGGCAAGGCGCATAGTCGCATCCCATGGATCGGCCTTGTCCATGCCTTTACTCATGCGGTCAAGCTCGGCCATTCGGGTCAAACAACGATTGAGAAATTTATTCGACAAACGCGGCAGGGCGCGTGGAATCAATTGTTCACGTGCGCCCCAAATCCGATTTTGTTTCATCAATGCAGGTAAATAGCCGCCATTATCGGTTTCGTTTTTTAGTGTGAGTAGGGTGCGCACTTCGTTGGTCAGCGACCAAACAATCGGCACGATGGATTCGCCTTCGGCTTTCAGTCCTTCTATCATGCGGCAGGTACGCGCCACATCGCCCGCGAGCACGGCTTCAGAAAGTTTAAACATATCGTAGCGCGCCACATTGAGCACGGCTTCGTGCACAACGTTCTCAGGAATTTCACCTGCTGGATGCAGCAGAGCGAGTTTTTGGATTTCCTGGTGCGCGGCAAGCAAGTTGCCTTCAAGTTGATTCGCCATCCATTGTGCTGTTTCGGCAGACACACTTTGATGGTTGCGTTTGAGGCGCGCTTGAATCCATGCGGGAAGTTTGCTCAATTCAATACTGGCAATGTCGTGCACATTGCGTCCAGCCGTCTCCGCCAAGGCTTTGAACCACACCGAGGATTTACTGGTTTTATCCAAACGCGGTAGCGAGATGATGAGTAAGACATCTTCAGAAAGGTTGCGCATTATCTCTTTGAGCGCATCGCCACCGTCTTTTCCAGGTTTGCCCGTTGGAATGCGCAGTTCAATGATTTTTTTGTCACCGAATAGTGAGAGCGACTGTTGTGAAGCAATGATTTCATACCACTTAAAATGCGGTTCAACGGTGTACACTTCACGTTCAGAAAAGCCTTCAGCGCGTGCTGCTTGACGCAGTGCATCAATTGACTCGTTGAGCAATAGCACTTCGTCACTGCAAAAAACATACAGCGGTGCAAGCGGGGTGGCAAACGATGTGCTCATGAGAATGTACTCATAATGCCGTTTTTTGATGCGTGAGCCAAACAGCGCGCACGCGATACACAATGCTGTTGGCCAATTCACGCGCCATGTCAGAATTAAGGCGTTCGAATTCCGCATCTTCGGCGGTGGCATAGCCCGTGCCGACAATCAAATTGCGCGAAGTGCTCAAACGTGTGGGCGCGAGCAACTGGTTTTTGTGTTTATCATACGCTTGAATCACCACCGACAAGCGCACGTGGTACTCCGACACCGTTCCGACAGCAGTTTTTGACAGCACTGTTCTATTTGTGCTGATGTCGCCAAATTCGAGGGTCAAGTCGGCTTTGTCGGAGGTTGTTGGCATGATGCTGTCTGGCTTTTGTACTTTAAGCGATTCAACAATTTCATTGTCTGTGTTGCCAATGATGGCGATGGAGTTGGGCAGATTTCGGCTGCTGTTCGCTCCCAAAAGGTGAAATCCGCACGCACTCAAAGCAAGGCTGGTCAGCACAATGAGCAAAGAAGTTTTGATGTGTTGAAACATATGGATTTAATCTGTGCGTTTAATGTGTTTATGTTATTGCGAACGAAGTGAAACTATTCACCCCGCCCATCGGATGAAACCATGTGGATTGCTTCGCGATAAGACTGCTCGCAATGACGATTTTAAGATATTGGGCATTACACTACGATATTGATCAGTTTTTTCGGAACCACAATACATTTTTTCACCACAAGACCTTCGGTGAATTTTTGCACATTGTCCAACTGCATCGCCAAAGTTTGCAAAGCCGCATTGTCTGCTGAGGCGGGCGCGATCAGTTTATCACGCAGTTTACCATTGACTTGGACAATGTACTCAATTTCATCACGAGCCAACGCCGATTCATCCACGTCTGCCCATTGGGCATCCAATAAGTCGCCACAACTGTCGCGATAGCCAAGTTCGTTCCACAATTCGTAAGTGATGTGCGGCACAATCGGGTAGAGCACACGGAGTAAAATCGACACCGCTTCGGGCAAGGCTTTGCCCAATGCGCTGACATCGTTTTTACACACCGATTCCAGTTCATTGAGCATTTTCATAGCGCCTGACGCAACGGTGTTGTACTGGATGCGCTCATAGTCGAAATTCACTTGTTTGAGCAAACTGTGCATGGTGAAACGCAGGTTTTTTGCCTCGGTTGTTGGGGTCAATTTTGCGTCTTTTTGCGTGGCAATTGCGTCTTTTTGCGCTTGGCAGAACTGCCACACGCGTTTGAGGAAACGGTGTGAACCTTCCACACCCGAATCCGACCATTCCAAGGTTTGTTCAGGCGGTGAGGCGAACATGGTGAACAAGCGCGAGGTGTCCGCGCCGTATTGCTCAATCAGTGCTTGCGGGTCAATGCCGTTGTTTTTCGACTTGGCCATTTTTTCGATGCCACCGACTTGTACGGGCTGACCATCTTCGCGCAAGACCGCGCCCATGATTTTGCCTTTGGCATCGGTGGTCACATCCACATCGGCTGGATTGAACCAATCTTTGCTGCCGTTGGCGTTCTCACGGTAATAGGTTTCGTTCAGCACCATGCCTTGCGTGAGCAGGTTTTTAAACGGCTCGTCGAATTTGACCAAGCCCAAATCGCGCATGACTTTGGTCCAAAAACGCGCGTACAACAGATGTAAAATCGCGTGCTCAATCCCACCAATGTACTGATCCATCGGCATCCAGTAGTCATTGCGTGCATCAACCATGCTGGTGGCGTCGGGGCAGGTGTAGCGCATGTAGTACCAGCATGAATCGACAAACGTGTCCATCGTGTCGGTTTCGCGTTTGGCAGGTTTGCCACACTGCGGACAATCCACGTGGAGGAAATCCTCGCGTTTGTTCAGCGGATTGCCCGTGCCATCGGGGATGCAGTCCTCGGGTAATTTGACGGGTAAATCTTTTTCAGGAACGGGCACCACGCCGCAGGATTCGCAGTGTATCAGTGGAATCGGCGTGCCCCAATAGCGTTGGCGTGAAATGCCCCAGTCGCGCAGGCGGTAGGTGGTTTTCAACTCACCCAAGCCCTTGGCGGACAAATCGGCGGCAATTTTTTGCACGGCATCTTTGTGGCTCAAGCCATCGTATGCGCCACTGTTGATGCACACGCAGTTTTCTTTGTCGGCGTAGTGTTCTTGCCACGCATCGGTTGAAAATTCTTTTTCTGTGACTTCAACCACTTGCTTAATCGGCAAATCATATTTTTTGGCAAACGCAAAATCGCGCTCATCGTGTGCAGGCACAGCCATCACCGCGCCGTCACCGTAACTCATCAGTACATAATTCCCAATCCAAACAGGCACTTGCTCGTCTGTCAGCGGGTGGGTGACGAATAAACCTGTGTCCACACCTTCTTTTTCCATGGTTGCCATATCGGCTTCCATCACTGAGCCGCGCTTGCATTTTTCGATGAATTCGTTTAACTCAGGCTTGAGCGTTGCCGCGTGTGCTGCCAATGGATGCTCGGCGGCAACCGCGCAGAAGGTCACGCCCATAATCGTGTCGGCGCGGGTGGTAAAGACATACATTTTGCCATCTTGCACCAATTCACCCTGCGCGTCACGGATGTCGTGGGTAAAGGCAAAACGCACGCCGTGGCTTTTGCCTATCCAATTCTCTTGCATGAGTTTGACGCGCTCAGGCCAGCCAAGTCCGTCTAAATCATTGAGCAACTCCTCCGCATACGCGGTGATGTTGAGGTAGTAACCAGGGATTTCGCGCTTTTCAACCAACGCGCCGGAACGCCAACCGCGCCCATCAATCACCTGTTCGTTCGCCAAAACCGTTTGATCCACAGGATCCCAGTTGACGGTTTGGGTTTTGCGGTAGGCAATGCCTTTTTCAAGCATTTTCAAGAACAGCCATTGATTCCATTTGTAATATTCAGGCTGACAGGTGGCGACTTCACGTGACCAGTCAATGGCCAAGCCCATCGCCTGCATTTGCTTTTTCATGTAGGCAATGTTTTCATAAGTCCATTGTGCAGGCGGTACTTTGTTTTTCAGCGCGGCGTTTTCGGCAGGCATGCCAAACGCATCCCAGCCCATCGGCATTAAAACGTTATAACCTTTCATGCGCAAGTGGCGGGTCATCACATCGTTAATCGTGTAGTTGCGCACGTGTCCCATGTGCAGTTTGCCCGATGGGTAGGGCAGCATCGAGCAGGCGTAAAACTTCGGTTTGTCCGATTGTTCATTGACGCGGTACACGTCGGCGGATGTCCATGCGTTTTGCACAGCGGTTTCGATGGCGGTGGGTTGATAGTGGTGTGGATTGCTTGAGTTCATGGAAAATTTCTGAAAATTGGGGTCAAAAATGAGGGGTGTATTATAACTGCTAATGAGGGGCGTTTTGATTAGAATCATCAAGTTTGGCTTTTAGAAGTGCCGTTGCTCAAAAGTTACTCAAAATATTCAATATCCCCTTTGAGGATTTTTTTAATGAGGTCAAACGAAAACCCGCGATACGCCATGAAGCGCGTCTGTTTGGCATATTCGGCTGAATTTTGCGGCAACTGACCGAACTTTTTTTGCCACACTTCATAGGCGCGCTGGGGTTCGGTTTGCGCCAACTCACTGATTTTTTCATCAATAATTTCACGCGCAAGACCTTTTTGATTCAAAGTTTGCTTGACGCGCGCACTGCCGTAACGCTCGCCTTTGACTTTGCTGATGATGTCAGCAAAACGAGTGTCTGATTGCCAATTGTTTTTGGCCAAATATTCGAGTGTCGCCTCAATCAAATCATCTAACTTGGGTGCATCCTCGGATTCCGAATGGCTAAAGCTTGCCTCAGCAAACGCATGTGTGAGTTTTTGCTTGAGTTCATGTTGCGAATATTCTCGCCGTGATAAATAGGCGATTGCACGGTGCATGATGCGTTGACGCAGTTGTGCTTCGGTGAACAATGATTTTTTATCGGTTGTCACCTCAAACTGCTCAAACACCTCATCATCATGGTCGGTCATAGTGCAAGCTCTTTCGCAGTTCGGTCAGGGTATACACCGATGGCAACATGATTTCGGTCACCATCATGCGGCTGCCTTTTTGGCGTTGATGCACAAACACACCACGTCGCGCCCAAAGGTATTCGGGTAAATCCACTTGAAAGCCTTGCGCCTTTAAAGTTTTTTGCGCCAATTGATACAGCATGTCATGACGTGCCAAGCGCGTGTATTCAAAGGGTTTCCGTGTAATTAATGGATTGAAAAACAAGGTCAAACCCAGTGCTTTGTTGCCCAAAGCATTGAAAAAAGGCCAGTGTCGTTTCAACGTGTCTAAGGCCGTGATGGTGTGCCCAATCACAACAGGCTGACCATCACAACACAGCACCACATCGCGCGTCATGACTGGATTGACCAAAGGACGCTCGATGGCTTGATACTCGCTCAAGTGTAAGGCGCGTTTTCCTTGGAAAGCTCGTATCACTTTAAACTGTTGGCAATGACGCTTGAGTTTTAAAGTCAACGAATTGGTATCGGTCAGCCAATGTTGGTGGCGTTTATCAATCCGTGGAACGTAGGTTTGCCAAGGTGATTGTTGGCTGGCACTCATTCGTGTATGCCCATCATGGTAAAAATGATTGGATACTTGAGCCAATATACTGAGCCAATGGTTGGGTTTGCACTATTTTTTGTTTCAGCGCGTATGTGAATGAGCGCAATTGCTCGGGCTGCACGATGGCTGCTAACACAATGAGCATACAGGCGGTAATCATTAAATAGAGCAACCATTTGATTGGATTGAAAGTATGCTTGCGGGGTTCGTCAGCAAATTTCATGGTGACCGTTGGATTGACAGTGGGCGCGTGGTTGACAAGTGATTCACTTGCATCTGCATCCGAATCATTAGAGAAAGCAAGTGGCTCGTCGTCAGCAATTGATGTTTTCGTTGGTGCCTGCAGGCTTTGTTCAGGGGCATTTTTATCCGTGATTGGATTCGTGACTGGGGTTGCTTGGCTTTCGGTTGACGGTTGGTTGTTGCGAGTCACACGCGCCACGGCATTCAGAACGGGCAAACCATCCACCATGAGTGTGTTTCGCTCTAAAAATGAGGTTTCGTGTGCGGGTAGAAATATCAGTACGGCTTGGACATCAAAGGTTCGACCGCATGAGCCACAGTTGGCAAAGCCATTGTGTAGACGCAATTGGTCTGGATAGACCTTAAACAATGTCTCGCAGTGGGGGCAACTCGCGCCAAATGCAGTCATATTATACCTTGTGTGCTAAACCATTGAAAGTCTGCATTGTAGCGGATTGGCATAGTCTGGGCAATGGTTTAGGGGATTTGTTGCCCATCTGCTGCAAGGTTCAAACACCACAGCGAGGTGATTTCTTGGCTGCGCGCCAAATGCAGTGGGTCGGTTGTGTCAAACACCTTACCATGCTGTGGACGAATGTCGTGTTTTTTGAGCACGCGCAGACCTGCCTGCTCAATTAAATTGGCAATTTCATTCGCGCCGCGCAAACCCAAATGCTCGGCAAAGTCCGACATAACCAGCCAAGCCTGACCATGCGCGCTCAAATGCGCGCCGACACCGAGCAAAAAACCTTTGAGCATTTGGCTTTTTTCATCAAAAATCGCCCGTTCAATCGGTGCGGCGGCTTTGGCGGGCAACCACGGCGGATTACAGACAATTAAATCGGCTTTTGTATCTGTTTTGGGGAATAAATCCGCCTGCTGCAATTGAACTTGCTCAGTGATGCCGAGCCGCTCAAAATTTTCCTGCGCACACGCCAATGCGCGTGGGTCGGTGTCGGTGGCGAGGATGGTTTTGAGTCCGCGCTTTGCCAGCACCGCTGAAATCACGCCCGTACCTGTGCCGATGTCCCACGCGCTGGCGCATGGATTGGGCAGTGGGGCGGATTTGATGAGTTCCAAATATTCGCCGCGCACGGGGGAAAACACACCGTAGTGCGGGTGGATATTTGAATTAAGTGCGGCAATTAATACACCTTTTTTGCGCCATTCGTGCGCCGAAACATACGCGAGTAATTGACGTAGGGGCAGGGCATAACGCTCGGTTTGTTCCCCCAAAACTTCATGGCAAGCATCATGCACATCGGGTGCTCGGCGCAGGTCGATGCGGTGGTCGTTTTCGACCACAATCACAATGGCATTGAGAATGTGGGCGCGTTGTGCTTGTGCCATGCGGTGTTGATGAAATACTTCTAAATTCGATTTTATTACATTGTTTTTATTTGCTTTTTTAGATTTCGATTTGTCCAATCGGCGGGTCAATGCTTGCAATAAATGGCGCGCATTTTGAAAGTCGCCACGCCAGAGCAAAACGTGTCCCTCGGATGCCAAGCGATGTGCGGTTTCTGCGGGTAAAGTGTCGTCGGCAAGGGTGATGTGTTTCGGTGGGGTCGCGCTTGATTCAGAAATCCACAGGGCAGTGCGCGCGGTTTGGTTTTCAAGCCAATTGAGGTGTGTGTTCATCGCGAAACTATACCACAGGCGTTCATCAAAAATCCCTCACCTCACATCATTATATTTTATCAATGGTTTAACTGGGTTTTTATAGCCCAAAGGCTGAAACAGTGGCACAATAGACGCTGTTCATTGGTTTATGAAATATTTGGAGAAAATATATGACCATTACCATTGCCGTGGCTGGCGAAACGCTCGCAGGCGAGCGTCGGGTTGCATTGGTTCCTGAAACCGCTAAGAAATTCACAGGTTTGGGCGCACATATCCGCATGGAGCAGGGCGCGGGCAAGCACAGTCAGTTTCAGGACAACGAGTATTTAGATGTGCCGACCGCCGCGAATTTGGCGCAAACCTATGATGCGGCGCAATTGATTTTGCGCGTCACGCCGCCGACAGTCGATGAAATCAATGCCATGCCCGAAGGGGCGGTGCTGATTGGTTTGCTCAAGCCTTTTGAAGATAAAGCACGTTTGCAGGCTTTGAATGCACGGCGCATCAGCGCATTTGCTTTGGAATTATTACCACGCATCTCGCGTGCGCAAAGCATGGATGCGCTCAGCTCGCAAGGCGCGTGTGCGGGTTATCAATGCGCTCTGATTGCTGCGTCGCACTCATCCAAATTTTTCCCCATGTTGACCACGGCGGCGGGCACGATTCGTCCCGCACGCGCTTTGGTGATTGGTGCGGGGGTCGCGGGTTTACAGGCGATTGCCACGTGCAAACGCTTGGGCGCAATGGTTGAAGCCTACGACGTGCGCAGTGCGGCACGCGAACAAGTCGAATCACTCGGCGCGAAATTCGTTGATACAGGTGTGACTGCTGATGGTGCAGGTGGCTATGCGCGTGAGTTGACTGACGAGGAAAAAGCCCTGCAAGCGGAAAAACTCGCCAAGGCGGTGGCCACTGCCGATGTGTTGATTACCACAGCGGCGATTCCAGGTAAAAAAGCCCCTGTGATTATCACCGAGGCTATGATTGCAGGCATGAAATACGGTGCGGTGGTGGTCGATATGGCGGCGGAATCGGGCGGCAACTGTGCTTTGACCGAGTCCAATCCATTGCAAGACACGTATGTCAATGCACATGATGTGAATATCTACGGTCCTGTGAATTTGCCTTCTCGTATGCCGACGCACGCATCGGAGTTGTACGCGAAAAATTTATACAATTTCCTCTCGCCGTGGATTAAGGAGGGCGAGTTAAACATTGATTGGACAGACGAAGTGGTCGCGGGTGCGTTGCTGTGTAAAGACGGCGCAACTGTTCACGCTATGGTCAAACAGGTTTTGGGAGAATAAAATGGATGGAATGTTGTCTTTATATATATTCTTGCTCGCGGCGGTGCTTGGCTACGAGTTGATTGCCAAAGT
>JAGNWC010000134.1 GCA_017986195.1 Hydromonas sp. | reverse complement strand
AAAATTCACTTTCTATACAAAAAGGGTTTACAGCCAAAAACTGTAAACCCTTGATTTTACTGGTCGGAACGGTGGGATTCGAACTCACGACCCCTTGCACCCCATGCAAGTGCGCTACCAGGCTGCGCTACGCCCCGAATACCGACATTATATCGGGATTTGTGCTGTAAAGCAAAGCACTACGCTTTATAATGTTGGCTATGAATGTGGATTCCGCATGGTGTTTTAATTAATCCATTGATTTTTCAATGTTTTTTTGATGGCTTGGTATATGACGCGAATTTTGGTTAGTAATGACGATGGTTATCATGCCCCTGGGATTGAGGCTTTGTATGAAGCCATCAAGGATTTGGGGGATGTGGTGGTGGTCGCACCCGATCAAAATCGTTCAGGGGCATCCAATTCTTTGACTTTGGGGCATCCGTTGTCGGTGCGTAAAACGTCCAATGGTTTTTATTCGGTCACGGGTACACCAACAGATTGTGTGCATTTGGCGGCGACAGGGTTGTTTGACGTGAAGCCAGATATCGTGGTTTCTGGCATTAACAACGGTCAAAACATGGGCGACGATACGCTGTATTCGGGCACGGTCGCAGCCGCGATGGAGGGGTTTATGCTCGGTGTGCCGTCGATTGCGTTCTCTCAGGTTGAGCGTGGTTGGGCGCATATCGAGGATGCGGCGCAGGTGGCGCGGGTGATTGTGCAGCAGGTTTTGGCGATGAATGTGCGCCGTGCAATGTTGTGGAATGTGAATATTCCGAATTTGCCGCTGAGCGAGTTAAATCGACTTGAGGTCACGCGCTTGGGTCGTCGTCATTGGGCGCAGGATTTGCATCAGGTGCAAAATCCACGTGGTGAAACGATGTATTGGATTGGTGCGGCGGGTAAAGTTAAGGATGGTGAGTCGGGTACAGATTTTCATGCGGTGGCCAATGGGGTGGTGTCGCTCACGCCGTTGCAGGTCGATATGACAGGTTTTAATGAAATGCCGCAGGTGCGTGAGTGGTTCAATACAGTGGCGTTGAATACCAAGGTTTAGCCAACATAGGATGTTCATGCAGAAAATTAAACCCAAGTTTGAGCATTTGAGCCAAGTGCAACGCACTTTGCAAGCGGCGCAGAATGAGGTGATGCAAAAGCCGCCAATTTCTTTTGCACCGATGCAGGCACGCCCGCTGTATTCGATCGCCCAAGAGGGTACGCTGAAAAATATCGCGAACGAATGGCGTGCGCATCCTGAGATTTTGACCAAATCGCGTGCGTTGATGGTCGAGGCGTTGCGTCATTTAAACTTGAGTGATGAAGTGGTTTTGGCAGCCATGGCACGTGTGCCGCGCCATGTGTTTGTGGATGAAGCGTTTTATTTTAGGGCATATGACGACGATGCCTTGCCGATTGGGCATCAGCAGACCATTTCGCATCCATCGACTGTGGCGCGAATGTTGAGCTTAATGCGCGTGGGTGCCGAGCGTTTGGGCGGTGCGTGTCATCGGGTATTGGAGATAGGTACGGGTTGTGGCTACCAGGCGGCTGTGTTAGCATGTTTTGTGCCTGAGGTGTATAGCATTGAGCGTATTGAGCCCTTGTATGATTTGGCAATGACGAATTTAACCAAGATTCAAGCCGTTTTGTCATACCAACCAGTGGTTCGTTTTGGTGATGGTTTGCTGGGTTGGTCTGAGGTGGGTGGCTTTGATGGCATTGTGTTGGCGGCGGCTGGGATGTCGATGCCACAAGGATTATTAGAGCAGTTGCGCGTGGGCGGGGTTTTGGTCGCGCCTGTGGTGGTCAATGAAAAAGGTGCGCAACAATTGGTGCGTGTGATTCGGGTGTCCTTGCGAGAGTGGCAAACAGAGTATTTGGACGCAGTGCATTTTGTGCCTTTGTTAGAAGGCACTCGAAGATAAGGAGGTAATCATGATGTTTTTGAACCGTTTGTGGATGAAGCTGGGTTTGGTGATTTGTTTGGGTGCAACCATGTCCGCTTGTGTGACCACACCAAGCAACGTAACAAAATCACGTAAGGCAGATGCCCAAGGGATGTATCGAGTGAAATCAGGCGATACACTGAGTTTGATTGCGCAAGCCAATGGGGTGCGCTATACCGATATTATGACGTGGAATGGTTTAAGAGATCCGAACTATCTTGAGGTGGGTTGGGTGTTGCGTGTCAAGCCCAATGCCAAAAATACTCCCTCAGTCGGTAGTGGAACCACTGTGGCGACAGGTCCGAAGCCAACACAGGCCACAGTGAGCGATCCTGAAATTAAAACCAATACTGTCATTACCAATACAGTGAGTTGGCTTTGGCCGCACAGCGGTTCGGTGGTGCGCAGTTTTGATGGCAATTTGACCAAAGGCATTGTATTCGGTGGAGACAAAGGCTCGACGGTTTTGGCGGCATCGGGTGGTGAAGTGATTTATGCGGGCAATAGCCTGCGCGGTTATGGCAATATGGTGGTGATACGCCACAACGACACATGGAGCAGTGTGTATGCCAACAACCAAACGCTACTAGTTACCCAAGGTCAACGGGTCGCCGCAGGGGATAAAATCGCTACCATGGGCAATACCGATGCTTCGCGCGTGCAATTGTATTTTGAGGTGCGTCAAAACGCCAAACCAATTGATCCATTGAAAGTGTTGCCCAATCGTTAAGTGTTCGCTGAACACACAGGCATGCGTGAGCGCGTGATACAAGTTTATTGAGAATCGTTTTAGGAAAGCCATGCGCAAGCGCAGATTAAGAAAAGAACAAGGTTTACTCAAGCCTATCGTCCGTCCAGTTGATACCTATGAAATTGAGTCTTTGGACATAGAAGGGCGTGGGATTGCGCACCGCGAGGGCAAAGTGGCGTTTGTCGAGGGCGCATTGCCTTTTGAAACTGTTCGCGCAGAGTGGATGGGTGGTAAAAAAAACTACGATATTGTTCGTACCATTGAGGTTTTGCGCGCCGCGCCATCGCGGGTCAAACCTGAATGTCCCTACTTTGGCATTTGTGGCGGTTGCGCGATGCAACACCTACACCCACGTTCGCAAGTTGCCATCAAACAACGTGTACTGGAAGATAATTTACAACGCATCGGGCGGGTGAAAGCCGAATCCATGCTGCGTCCGATTATGGGACCGACGTGGGGTTATCGTTATCGCGCGCGTATGTCGGCGCGTTATGTTGAGAAAAAAGGTGGCGTGTTGATTGGCTTTCACGAGAAACACGCGCGTTTCCTTGTTGACATGACTTCGTGCAAAATTCTACCGCCACATGTGTCCGATGCCTTGCCCGCGCTGCGTGAATTGGTCGGTGGATTGAGCATCCGCGATAAAATGCCGCAGATTGAGGTGGCGGTTGGACAGGCGAATACGGTTTTGGTGTTTCGCAATATGGAGGCCTTGACCGCGCAGGATGAGGATTTATTGCGGACATTTTCCGATACGCACCACATGGACATTTGGTTGCAACCCAAAGGCCCCGATACCGTTCACGCCTTTTACCCGACGACTGAAAATCTGTATTACGATTTGCCCGAATTTGGCGTGCGCATGCCCTACCGTCCGACCGATTTTACACAGGTGAATTTCCATATCAACCGTGTGTTGGTTGGGCGCGCGGTGCGACTGTTGGATGTGCAGCCGCACGAGCGCGTGGCGGATTTTTTCTG
>JAGNWC010000133.1 GCA_017986195.1 Hydromonas sp. | reverse complement strand
ATTTTCAAAGGAAAATAAGGTTGTTTGATTTAAAGCCCCTAACTCGTACCGCCATGAGCGATTTTTGCGAATCGCGGGGCAAGTGATATGCAAACATACCATTCCCCGCGATTCGCTTTGCTCGGCGGGCTACCAACTCCAAGCCTGTAGGGCGCAATAAGTGTTTTTTACGCATTGCGCCGTATGTCTTGAATTGAACACCCTCGTATTTTTTTGCACATACGGCGCAATGCGCGAACCGCTTATTGCGCCTTACTTGTGTTTTTGCAAACTCGGCGGTGTTTGAAATTTTTCTATCGGTGTCGCTGAGAATTTCATCGGATTGCCGACCAGTCGATGACCTTCATCGGTGGTCACCACCATGTCCCGCGACAACAATTGCGCATCGTTGAACACGCGGTCAATGGTGTTGATGGGTCCGCAAGGAAAGCCGTATTGCTCGCCGAGCGTCACCCATTCATCAATGCTTTTACCCATCATGTGCGGACTCAACAAGGTTTCCAACTCGGTGCGGTGCGCTACACGTGCATTGTTGGTGGTAAAGCGTGCGTCGTTTGCCAACTCTGCACAGTCAGCCGACTGGCAAAATTGTACAAATTGCGCATCGTTGCCGATGGCGAGCATGATGTAGCCGTCTTTGACCCTCAGTGGTTGATAGGGCGCAATCGATGGGTGGGATGAGCCTTGGCGCATAGGGATTTGCCCCGACATCAAGTAAGCCGAGGCTTGATTGGCGAGCATGGCGGCTTGTACATCAAACAGCGCGATGTCGATGTGTTGCCCTTGACCTGTGATGTGCCGATGATTGACGGCGGCGAGAATGGCGGTGGTGGCGTAGAGCGCGGTCATCAGGTCAACCACCGCGACGCCGACTTTTTGCGGTGCGCCGTCTGCCTCGCCCGTGATGCTCATCAGCCCGCCCATCGCTTGAATCAGCGCGTCGTACCCAGGGCGGTCTTTGTATGGGCCGCTTTGCCCAAAGCCTGTGATGGAGCAGTAAATAATATTTGGGTTGATTTGCTGAATGCTGGCGTAGTCCAAGCCGTATTTTTTCAAGCCACCGACTTTGTAGTTTTCAATCAATACATCGGCGGTTTTAATCAATTCAATGAGTTGTGCGCGGTCGGATTCAATGGTGAAGTCCAGCAGCACATTGGTTTTATTGCGATTGGCACAAAAGTAGTAGGTCGCGTCCGTCGTACCGTCAGCACGCCCAACAAACGGCGGCCCCCAACGACGGGTGTCGTCACCTTTTGGGTGTTCGATTTTAATCACGTTTGCGCCCATATCGGCGAGGTTTTGCGTAGCGAATGGCCCCGCGAGGATGCGCGACATATCAACAATGGTGAGGTTGGACAGTGCAGACATTTTTTAATATCTTTCAAAGTGTGTGGGATGGCAAAGCGTTATAATCGCACATCTGCGGTCATTGCGAGCGATGATATCGATGATTTATCAGAACGAAGCAATCTATACAGCAGTATTGAGTGTGACACGCATGGATTGCTTCGCAGTGAAACTGCTCGCAATGACGGTATTGACAAGAAAACGGCTGAGTACAACTATGAGCAATGAGAACCCAATCACGCAAACAACCCCATTTGAGCAAATCGGTGGTGCAGCACGCATCCAAGAGTTGGTGACGCGCTTTTACGACCTGATGGAAATCGAGGAAAAATACGCTGATTTACGCGCGACCCACCACGAAAACCTCGTCATGACGCGCGAAAAATTATTCGACTTTTTAAACGGCTGGCTCGGTGGCCCGCAGTTGTACGTTGAAAAATACGGACATCCGCGTTTAAAAGCGCGCCACATGCCATTCAAAATCGGCGTGACTGAGCGCGATCAATGGGTTGCCTGCATGGCGCAGGCGATGCGCGAAATTGGTGTGGAAGAAACCTTGTTTCAAAAATTGTTACTGTCGTTCTACGGCACCGCCGAATGGATGCGCAATCAACCCGATGCGGTGGAGGGCGAAGCACGCATGCCGAACCAAGTGGGCGTTGAAATTACAGGCGTGCCCAACGCCACCACACTCAAACTTCAGGAAATCGCACAAAAATATGGGGTCAACATTTGATGAGCGCGCAAACTTTATTGATACTGCTGGTTGCGCTCATCGTTTTGAACGTCTTGCTTGTGGCGTTGGTGGCATTTGTCTTTGTGCGCACGGGGCAGCAACGCGCTCATCTGCTGGAGCAAAAACTCTTGCACCAGCAGTCACTCACACAATTGCAGCAAGTCACGCAGGATGTCGATGCGGGCTTTGAAAAAACCTTTGAACAAAGCACACAGCATCTGTCGGCACTGCGCGAGCACAGTGACGCGCTGGCGCGTGAGCAGCGCATGGAATTGGGACAAATCATTAACCATGCGCAGACGCAGACCACCAATGAACTCAAAGCCCTGCGTGAGAACCAAACCACCGAAGCACAAACAGCCCGCGAGCATCTACTGACCCAATTGACCCAAACCACCACGCAATTGGTGCAGCAACTGCAAACGCTGAACGAAACCACCGAGCGCAGGCTCAACCACATGCGTGAGAATATTGAAACACGCTTGTCGAGCATTGAAGCCAAAAACTCGGAAAAATTAGAACAGATGCGCGTGACTGTGGACGAAAAACTCCATGCCACGCTCGAGCAACGCCTCGGCGAATCGTTCAAACAAGTGTCCGAGCGATTGGAGCAAGTCCATCGTGGCTTGGGCGAAATGCAAACCCTCGCAGTTGGTGTGGGCGATTTACAGCGCGTGCTGACCAACGTTAAAACCCGTGGCAACTGGGGCGAGATGCAGTTGGCAAACTTGCTCGAAAACGTGTTTACGCCAGACCGCTACGCTGCGAACGTCAAAGTCAAACCCAACAGCAATGAAATGGTGGATTTTGCCATCAAACTGCCAGGGCGCGGTGATGCCGTTGAGGACGTGGTCTGGTTGCCGATTGACGCCAAATTTCCCAAAGAGCAATTTGAGCGCATGCAAAACGCCCAAGATGCGGCGGATGCCGATGCGTTTGATGCGGCGCGTAAAGAATTGTTTACCCAAATCAAACTCGAAGCCAAATCCATCAGCGACAAATACATCAGCCCGCCGCACACCACGGATTTCGCGGTGATGTTCCTGCCGACCGAGGGCTTGTATGCGGAAGTGGCGCGTGAGGCGGGTTTGCTCGATTTACTGCAACGCGAGCATCGCATCGTCGTCGCGGGGCCGACCACACTGACTGCGTTGCTCAACAGCCTGCACATGGGCTTTAGAACATTGGCGATGGAAAAGCGCGCCTCAGAAGTATGGCAAGTTTTGGGTGCGGTCAAAACCGAGTTTGGTAAATTTGGCGACGTGCTCGCGAAAACAAAACAAAAACTCGAATCCGCCGCAGGTGAAATTTCCAAAGCTGAAACCCGCACCCGCGCGATGAGCCGCGCCTTGAGCGGGGTGGAGCAAATGGAGGGCGATGCGGCGGTGCAGTTATTGGGTTTGGGTGAAGACGAAACTAAATTGGTGAAGGATGAGGTGAGAGATACCTTGTTGTGAGATGCACACCGTCATTGCGAGCCTCGAATGGTTGTGTCGAGGCGTGGCAATCCACAGGGGGTGCTATGGTGATGCAGTATGGATTGCTTCGCGGTGAATCTGCTCGCAATGACGGTACGCTGATTTTTAGGGTCTTAATTGGCA
>JAGNWC010000034.1:9926-11111 GCA_017986195.1 Hydromonas sp. | reverse complement strand
TCACCCAATCTTGGCGATTCATGTTGCAGTATCGCGTGGTACTGAGCGAACACATCGGCGCATCCTCACTCAAGGCATCCACCAACCACGAGCCTGTTTGTGTGGTGGGCAAGAAATAGGGTTTTGCCAATGCGCCGCTCCACGTCAATTGCAATTCGCGCATGGTCACCGACTGCACCACATTGCCACCGACCGTATGCGCGCGTTGATTTTTTCCCTTGCCAAAAATCCCCACAACGATGTCACAGTGCATTTTCAGCGATGCCTCGTCGGTGCTGTGCTCGCTCATCCAATCAACAAACCCCTGCGCGCCAAACACACGATGCGCCTCACGCACATAGCACAATAAATCACCCGTTTGCATGCGCGTGGTCAATGGATTTTTCGGTGTGAAGCCATAGGTCTGCGGGTTTGCAAATGCAGGTTTGATATAACGAATATGCCCATCGGCAAAATTAAATTCATCCTGCGTAAAACCCGCCTGCCTCATCACATAACTGATGAACGCACCCGACCAAGGCGTATCGACCAATTGCACACGGGTGAGGGCGGTGTTCACTGCGCTGTCGGGATGATTGGGGATTGAGGTATGGCGAAATAAATCCTGCACACCGACGCTGTTTTGCCAGTAGTGATACACACGTTGCCACGCAGGTGAACCATCGGTAAGGCTATCGCGCTCGGCTTCCATCGGGCCGATTTTGAGCAAACGTCCTTGCGCATTGATAAAAGGTTCGCGCCACAGTTGATGCTCAGCGCAAGCGATCTGCGCCGCGCGTTCGGCTTTGTTTTGTGGTGTCTGACGGCTACAAAAATGCCCGTCTGCATGTGCCGCACTCGCAGTGACAACGACCAAAAAACCACACAAAAATCCGTATAAAGTTCGCATCATTGCATCTCAAACACCGCTAAACTGCCGCGCAAATTGGGCAGAATGTTAACGGTTTTTTCATCGTGCAAGACCACACGACGCGTGACTTGACAACCGACATCGCGCGCGAGGATTTCAAAATCCTTGAGCGTGAGCACGCGCACATTCGGCGTGTTGTACCACTCATAGGGCAGGGTTTTCGACACAGGCATGCGCCCGCGCAAGACCGCAATACGGTGTTGCCAAAAGCCAAAATTCGGCACAGAGACAATCGCTTTTTTGCCCACGCGTACGATTTCGCGCATGATGTTTTC
>JAGNWC010000034.1:0-9826 GCA_017986195.1 Hydromonas sp. | reverse complement strand
CCAATCATGCGTGCCACGCGCAGACCATTGGTCGGCACAACGTTGTGCTCGTAAAAATGCCCACCATGAAAATCGGGGTCGGACAAAATCGCCTGTCGCGCCACATCATTAAACGCAATGTTCTGCGCAGACAGATGTGTGGTTGACGCAATCGCCACACAGTGGCGCACGCATTCAGGGTAACGCACGCTCCACGCCATCGCCTGCATCCCACCAAGCGAGCCGCCCATCACCGCCGCCCATTGCTCAATACCGAGCGCGTGCATCAAGCGTTTTTGCGCATCAACCCAATCTTCCACCGTGACCA
This sequence comes from Hydromonas sp., assembly GCA_017986195.1. Classification (GTDB taxonomy): domain Bacteria; phylum Pseudomonadota; class Gammaproteobacteria; order Burkholderiales; family Burkholderiaceae; genus CTSOIL-112. Next base: position 9,519 of record JAGNWC010000034.1, on the reverse strand, counting down.
CAGGGAAATCCGCGCCGTAAATCTTACCTGTATCAGGATTGACATGCATCGGACCTGTCGAACCAAAACACGAGCCGAGATTATTCACGCCGACCACAAAAAATCGGTCTGTGTCCACGGGTTTGCCCGAACCGACCATATTGTCCCACCAACCTGTATCGCCTTTTTCATTCTCACCCGCAACGTGGTGCGAAGCGTTGAGCGCGTGGCAAATCAGCACCGCATTGCTTTTGTCCGCGTTGAGCATACCGTAGGTTTCATACATCAAATGGTAGTCGCGAATCTGCGCGCCACTTTGCAAAGGCAGCGGTTCAGCAAACGTGAGGGTTTGTGCGATGGGTTTAAGGGGGGTGCTCATAACGGTATTCCATAAAAAACACCCAAGTGGTTTGCTCATAATATAAAGCCAAACGCCTTGGGTGTGTCTCGTTTAGCCGTTTTGGTTAAGCGTTGCTTAACCGCGCCCGCAAGCAGAATCAAATCGGCGCATCAATGCCGACAATGTATCACATCATCGGCATGGTTGCAAATATTGCTTATGATTGCTTATTCAAACACAGGTTTGCGTTTTTCAAAAAACGCCGTCATGGCTTCCTTGGCATGCGCACCGCGCAAAAGTTGCCCAAAGGCTTGAATCTCAATGTCAATCGTGTTGCGCAAGGCTTGCTCGTTGTTCATGCGCAATAAGCGTTTGGTTTCGCGCATCGCTTGCGGACTTTTTTCACTCAACAAGCGCGCTTTACTCATAGCAAAATTGAGGGATTCGCTGGCAGGCACAACACCATTGGCAATCCCCATAGCAACCGCTTCATCCGCACCAAACATCTCGCCAAACATGAGTTTTTCCGCCGCCTTGAGGTAACCTGCTTTTTGCACCAGCACCAAACTCGAACTGCCCTCAGGACACAGTGCCAAGTTGATGAACGGCAATTGCAATTTTGCATTGTCACCCAGTACCACATAATCCGCGAACAACAACATGGTCACACCCACGCCAACCGCCACACCATTGACCGCGAACAGCAAAGGCTTGCTAAAGTCGCGCAGGGCATACAAAAATTGCACCACAGGACTGTCCGCACCGATCGGCGGGCTGTTGAGAAAATCCGCCAAGTCATTGCCCGAACAGAACATTTCATCGGTTCCCGTGATGAGCGCGACGCGCACCGCATCGTCGGCATCAAACGCGCGCAGGGCATCCACCATGCTTTGATACATTGCTGGCGTGAGGGCGTTTTTACGCTCAGGTCGGTCGATGGTGATGGTGGCAATGTGCTGCTCAATTTGAGTGGTAATCATTTTGGCTCCTTACATATTTTATGCTCGCTTGCACCAGTACGAGAGCGAGGTATTTTTATCATGACAATATCTGTATGATTTAAAAAAAGCCACGCCCATCAATCAACGAGCGTGGCTGTGCTTTGTGTGATTTTTACAACTCGTTACAGACGCTCTAAAATACCCGCCGCGCCCATGCCCGTGCCGATACACATGGTAATCATGCCGTAACGACCGCCCGTGCGTTGTAAACCATGCAAGACCGTCGCCGAACGAATCGCACCCGTCGCACCCAATGGGTGACCCAAGGCAATCGCGCCGCCCAATGGATTGACTTTGCTCATATCCAAATCCAAATCACGCGCCACAGCCAAAGACTGCGCTGCGAATGCTTCGTTCAATTCAATCCAGTCCATGTCCGCCAAAGTCAAACCCGCCACTTTCAACGCCGCAGGAATCGCTTCTTTCGGGCCAATCCCCATGATTTTTGGATCCACGCCTTTGACCGCAAACGAGACAAAGCGACCAATTGGGGTGAGGTTATGTTCTTTGAGAAAACGTTCAGACACCAAAATCAAAGCCGCCGCGCCGTCTGACATTTGCGAGCTGCTGCCCGCAGTTACCGAGCCTTTGGCTGCAAACACGGGTTTGAGTTTTGCCAAACCTTCCGCTGTCGTGCCTTCGCGTGGACCTTCGTCTTGCGAGACCACGAATTCTTTGGTTTTGAGTTCTTGCGTGTCCAAATCGACATAGGTGTCGCGCACAGTGATGGGTGTGATTTCGGCATTGAAATACCCAGCCGCTTGTGCTGCCAGTGCGCGGCGGTGCGATTCAACCGAAAACGCATCTTGGTCTTCGCGCGAAACATTCCATTGTTCGGCCACTTTTTCAGCGGTCAAACCCATGCCATAAGCAATGCCCAAGTTTTCATCTTTGGTGAAAATTTGTGGGTTCATGTCGGTCAAAATCGCGTTCATCGGCACCATGCTCATGGATTCCGCGCCACCTGCAATCATCACATCGGCTTGACCTGTGCGAATGCGGTCGGCTGCCATCGCCACGGCGGTGATGCCTGAGGCACAATAGCGATTCACAGTCACGCCCGCAACGCTATTGGGCAAACCTGCGAACAACACGCTCATGCGCGCCATGTTCAAGCCTTGCGGCCCTTGTGGAATCGCACAGCCAATAATTGCATCTTCAATCAATGCGGGATCGAGCGTTGGCACTTGTGCCAACGCACCCTGAATGGCATACGCCAATAAATCATCTGGACGCGTGTTTTTAAATACGCCGCGCGGTGCTTTGCCTACGGGCGTGCGCGTTGCCGCGACGATATAGGCTTCTTGTAGTTGAGTCATTTTTTACTCCTAAACGATGGCTTGACCATCGCTAAATATTTGATGTGCGAATATGGATTTCATCTGTTGGACAAAAACGGTCGCTTTGTCCAACGAGACCCATTTAATTGCGAACAGGTTTGCCCGTAGACAACATCCCCATGATGCGCTCTTGAGTTTTTGGTTTGCCCAAAGCTTCGATGAAGTTGTCGCGCTCTAATTTGAGCAACCAGTTTTCATCCACCAATGTCCCGGCTTCGACACCGCCTGCCGACAAAATGTGCGCCACGCGTGTTGCGAGCTCAGCGTCATACGCCGAGATATAGCCACCATCGCGCATATTGATAATCATCGATTGCAAAGTCGCTTTGACTGAAGGGCCTGCCGCTACGATATTCGCCGCTGCCAACGGTGGGCGATAACCTGCGTTTGCCAAAGCACGCGCCTGCGATTTAGCCACATACAGCAACTCATGGATGTTGAACACAATGGTGTCGGTCGGCAACAAATAGCCAATCGCTTGCGCATCGCGTGCGGATTTCGCCACATTCGCCATCGCCACGTTTTGGAACCACGGTTTGATAAACTCAGTTTGATTGCTGATGCCCGTGGTGTTCGATGCGGTCGAAGCGCGCAATGCCGCTTCTTTCAAACCACCGCCCGCAGGCACCAAGCCCACGCCCAATTCAACCAAGCCGATGTAGGATTCCAAATGCGCCACGCGGTGCGCGCAGTGCATCAAGGTCTCGCAACCACCGCCCAATGCCAAACCAGCCACCGCTGCGACCACAGGCACTTGTGCGTATTTGACGCGCATCGCAGTGTCTTGGAATTTTTTCACAAACGGTTCAACCGCTTTTGCGCCTCCTTGCATAAACAGCGGCATCGCCGCTTGCAAATCCGCGCCTGCCGAGAATGGACCGCCCGTGATTGAGCCTGTTTGCCAGATCACCAAGCCTGCATAATCTTTTTCAGCGATTTCAATGGCTTGTACCAAACCATCCAGTACATCAGGACCAATGGTATTCATTTTGGTTTTGAAAGAAGCAATCAATACATCATCGCCTTGATGCCACAAGCGAATCGCATCGTTTTCCAACACCGTCGTGCCTGCGGTTTTTGGATCCGCGCCATTTTCACCCACCAATGCGGCTGGGAAGGCTTGACGTTGGTAAACTGGCAAAGTGCTGCGTGGCACAAAGGCTTTTTTCGCTGGCGCGTATGAGCCCGCCGCGGTGTGTACGCCCTCAATCTCAGAAACCCAAGCAGGCAGTGGGGCGGTTGACAAGCCTTTGCCTGCGGCGATGTCCTCGCTCACCCAGCCTGCGATTTCTTTCCAACCCGCAGATTGCCAGGTCTCAAACGGACCTTCATTCCAACCGAAGCCCCAACGAATTGCAAAGTCCACGTCACGTGCGTTGTCCGCAATTGACTCTAAGTGCACAGCAATATAGTGGAATACATCGCGGAACACCGCCCACAAAAACTGCGCCTGTGGATGGTCGGTTTCGCGCAATAATTTGAAACGCTCGTTTGCTGGTTTCTTCAAAATGCGTGCGACCAGTTCATCGGCTTTCGCGCCGCCTGCGACGTATTCGCCTTTGGCTGCGTCCAAAACTTTAATTTCTTTGCCTTCTTTGCGATAGAAACCCGCGCCTGATTTTTGTCCCAACGCACCTTTTTCAACTAAAGCTTTGAGCACCGCAGGCACTGGGTAATTGCTGGCAAACGGATCGTCTTTAAGGTTGTCTTCCATGGTTTTGATCACGTGCGCCATGGTGTCCAAACCGACCACGTCCGCCGTGCGGAAGGTGGCGGATTTGGCACGACCGAGTTTTGAGCCTGTCAAATCATCGACCAAGTCAAAGCCCAAACCGTATTTTTGTGCCTCAGCCATCACTGCAAGAATAGAGAACACCCCCACGCGATTGGCGATAAAGTTCGGCGTGTCTTTCGCACGAACCACGCCTTTGCCCAAGGAGGTGGTGGCGAAGGTTTCGAGTTTGTCCAAAGTGCTCGCATCGGTATGCGCCGTGGGAATCAACTCAACCAAGTGCATATATCGGGGTGGATTGAAAAAATGCACACCACAGAAGCGTTTTTTCAGTTCATCTGAAAAACCATTGGCCAATTCGTTAATCGACAAGCCAGAAGTGTTTGACGCGAAAATCGCGTGCGACGCCAAGTGTGGTGACACTTTGGCGTATAAATCGTGTTTCCAATCCATGCGCTCGGCAATCGCTTCGATGACCAAATCGCATTCAGCCAATTTTGCCAAATCGGTTTCGTAGTTTGCCGCTTCGACATACGCCGCGTGCGCCGCATCGCCAAAAGGTGCTGGAGAGAGTTTTTTTAGATTGGCCAATGATTTTTCGACGATGCCATTTTTAGAGCCTTCTTTGGCAGGCAAATCGAACAAAATCACAGGAACTTTGGCATTGACCAAGTGCGCGGCAATCTGCGCACCCATCACACCTGCGCCAAGGACGGCGACTTTGCGGATGATTAAGTTACTCACGTTCTATCCTTTTCAAAATACGAGCGCAAGCACAGGAAAACCCTATGTCACCACGCTCCAATTAAAAAAGCGACCAACGGCATGCTGTACCGTTAATCGCTTTGACCACTCATTACATGCGTTGCCAAGTTTGGTTGCGACCCAACAAACTCACGCCCATATAACCACGCACAGTCAAAGTACCACCGTTGTCGGTGATTTTGACTTTATATTGTTTGTTGGTTTTTGGATCTAAAATCGTACCGCCACTGTAGACATTGCCGCCTTCAGAGCGCACGCCCCACATGATGGTTTCGCCCGCGAGGTTTTTACCCTTAAAACGACCCTCACAGGTATCGCATACATCACCACTCAACACTTTTTGGATGCGCGCTTTATATTCGCCGCCATTGTTGGTAATCACCACGATGGATTTTGGCTGACCTGTTTTGTCATCAATCGTGCGCCATGTACCTACTGGGTTAGCGATTGCAACCGCTGATACTGCCAAACCAGCCAAACCCAATGCAATTTTATTTAACATTTTCATTTACGTCTCCTTGTGTGGGACCATTGCCCAATTAAAACACTTAATTTATTTTCAACTTTCAGCATGAATGTGAACGTGAGTGCACATCATGATAAGTATTCTAACGCACGTTTGGTTGACCTGCACACCGCTTTCAACGGGCGTTAGATACCTTTAATTGAACCTTCTTTTTAGAACCAATCATCCTGCATTTCGTTCAAACTCGCCACACCCGCGCGCGCTTGACGAATGTAGCCCGCCGTCTCTGGCAATAATTTAGCGAAATAAAAACGCGCCGTTGCCAATTTGGCTTTATAAAAATCATCTTGGTCTTGTTTTTCCAAAGCGATTTTTGCCATGCGCGCCCAGAAATAGGCAAACACCATGTGACCGACCACGCGTTGGTAGGGCACGGATGCCGCACCCACTTCGTCTTGATTCTGCATGGCTTTCATGCCGATTTCCATGGTGAGTTTGCCGACTTTATCACCAATATCGCCGAGTGGATTGACAAATTCTTGCATGGCTGGATTCACACCGTGCTCTTCGACAAATGTTTTGACGATATCGCCAAACGCGCGCAATTTCGCGCCCATATCGCCCAAAACTTTGCGACCGAGCAAATCCAAAGCCTGCACGCCGTTGGTGCCTTCGTAAATTTGCGTGATGCGCGCATCGCGCACGTATTGCTCCATACCATTGTCGGTGATAAAACCATGACCGCCAAACACTTGCACGCCGTGGTTGGTGCATTCAAATGCGTTGTCGGTCAAAAACGCTTTGACAATCGGCGTGAGCAAAGCCACATTGTCGGCAGCAGCTTTACGCACGGCTTCGTCGGGGTGCGACAATTCTTTGTCAATTTCCAACGCCATCCAGTATGTAAACGCACGCGCACCTTCAGCATAGGCGCGTTGCGTGAGCAACATGCGACGCACATCGGGATGCGCAATGATGAAGTCGGCTTCTTTCTCTGGATTTTTTGCACCCGACAACGCACGCATTTGGATGCGTTCTTTGGCATAAGTGCGCGCATTTTGGTAGGAAATTTCGGTCAAACCCAAACCTTGCATACCCACGCCCAAACGCGCGGCATTCATCATCACAAACATCGCTTGCAAGCCTTTGTTCGGTTGACCAACCAGCCAACCGGCTGCGCCATCCAAATTGATTTCTGCGGTAGAGTTTGAGTGAATACCCATTTTGTGCTCTAACCGCGCGCAGGTTACTGGATTGCGCGCACCCAAACTGCCGTCTGCATTTGGAATGAACTTTGGCACGATAAACAATGAAATGCCCTTGGTGCCTTTTTCGGCATCAGGCAAACGCGCCAACACGAGGTGGATGATGTTTTCCGCCATGTCGTGTTCGCCACTGGAAATAAAGATTTTTGTGCCTGTGATGCTGTACGAGCCATCGGCGTTGGGAATCGCTTTGCTGCGCAACAGACCCAAGTCCGTACCGCAGTGTGGCTCGGTCAAACACATGGTGCCTGTCCATTCGCCCGTGGTGAGTTTGGGTAAATACAATGCTTTGATTTCATCCGTGCCGTGCTCATGCAAGCACTCATACGCGCCGTGGCTCAAGCCTGGGTACATCGTCCATGCGATGCTGGCAGAATTGAGTGTTTCGTACAAGGCGTTGTTTAAAGCGATGGGCAAGCCTTGACCACCGTATTCGGGGTCGCATGAGAGCGATGCCCAACCTGCTTCAACGTACTGTCTGTAGGCTTCTTTGTAGCCTTTGGGCGTTGTCACTTCTGTACCGTGGAGGGTACAGCCTTCCAAATCACCCGATTGGTTCAATGGAAAAATGACGGATGATGCGAATTTACCTGCTTCTTCAACAATCGCGTTCATCGTGTCCACGTCCATATCGGCGTGTGCAGGCATTTGTTTGAGCGTGCCCTCAGTATCGAGCAACTCGTGCATGACAAATTGAATGTCACGTAGTGGTGGTGTATATTGTCCCATGGTGTGTCTCCTTCAAAAGCCGCACACCATAAACCTTATGTTGTGCGTAAATACTGTTTCAAAATGCGCTCTAAAACCTGTTTGACCATGTCCATGCCGTTATCGCGCTTCATCAAACGAACACTTTGGTGAAAACCCAAAGTCAAACCATACAACTCAAAAATCATCAAATCAATCGGCGTGTCCTCATGAAACTCACCCGATTCAACACAATACCGAATCGCGCGACGTAACTGCTCTTCCCACGCCAACATCAAACCGACCAACTCATCACGTACCACACCAGGGCGATCGTCATACTCGACCGCACCCGAAATATACAAGCAACCGTTTTCAGTTTCTTGTCCCAACTTGGTAAACCAATTGTCTAAAATCGCGCGCAAGCGACTCAAGCCTCTCGGCAACACCAAAGCAGGCTTTAGAATATCCGCCAAAAAGCGCGCCTCATACTCCTTGAGCACCTCAATGAGCAACTCATCACGTGAACCAAAATGCGAAAACACGCCACTTTTACTCATATCCAAGCGGTCTGCGAGAATCCCGATGGTCACACCCTCCAAACCGTCTCGAGAAGCCACATCCAAAGCGGCATCTAAAATCGCTACACGGGTTTGCTCGCCCTTGCGAATATGCACTGCCTGCCCCACACGTTCACTTGCCATCATCCATCTCACCAAAATCGAACGCTCGTTCTATTTTCATCAATTCATTGATTGTTGTCAATAGACAAACGAATGTTTTTCAAAAAAACCACAAAATAATTTACTGCAATTTCACTATATACAGAATAAACCGCCGCAAACAAGCCACATTTTCAAATTAAGTTAATTTAAATTATCACTTAACTCGACACAGATCCTCTTATTTAGACCGAAATCACAAAGCTCGGCTCATCTTCGCGCTTTTTAGCAATGCCGCCTGCTCTTCACTGGGCATCTTAACGACCAACCCAGTCATACCCATAATGGCATCTTGCGTTGCCAATGCCAATGCCGCTCTATGCTCATACATCCCACCAGCAATCGGCTCACCGAAAGCAACATACACCTCCAAACCTGCGGCACGGGTCAGCGACAACAGGCTTTCACCAAAAGAGGTATTGCCCTCATAACTTGCCAAGCGCGTTGGCTCGCCACGCTGTCGATACGACACTGCCACAGGATAGACCATCATCTGATAATCCACAGCGGGTTGAAACAAATTGGTTTTAAATGGCAATAAATACGTGCCATCTGTAGTGGTGCCCTCTGGGTAAAAACCGACCAAATCACCTGCGGCAACCGCATCTCGTATCGATTCATTGGTTTCGTTGATTTTATTGCGATTGCCGCGCTCCACATACAGCGTACCCGCCATCGTCACCAAACGTCCCAATACAGGCCAATCACGAATTTCAGACTTTGAAATAAAGCGCACCGCCTGCACCGCATTGGTGGCAAAAATATCAATCCACGAAGAATGGTTAGACACCATCAGTCCTTGCAAATTGGCAGCGGGTGGCACACGATCAACCACCAAGCGTATCCCCAACGCACGCAACAACCAATGCGACCAGGTCTTAATGATTCGGCGTTTCGATTGCCAACTCACCAAAGGGAACAACAGTAAAGTAATCAATAGCCCAATCACCACCAGCAAGGCAAACAAAACCAGACGATAAAAAACGCGTAAATATGCGAACATAAAATGGTTGAATCAAAAAAGGGCAAACATTACGAATACGAGTGGTTAATTATTGATAGGCCACACAAGCAATCAATCGGTCACCAATGACAGGTCTTCAGAATCTAGATAACCCGCTTCTACAGCCATACGATAAATGGCGGTCGAACGAGCACCGCTGCGACAATACAATAAAATCGGCTTTTTGGCCTGACCCACCACTTGCGCAAACTGCACCAG
>JAGNWC010000003.1:4625-30499 GCA_017986195.1 Hydromonas sp. | reverse complement strand
TAATGCGACAGGTTTCAAGTTTAACGTTCAGTTGATTTTGCAACAGTGGTCAAAACAGATGCGTCAATTAATTTTTAAAAGGTTTTCAGTATGAATTCAACCCAAGTACTCAGTCACGTTGTTGGTAGTACCGATGTTCCTCTGATTGAAAAAACCATCGGCGCGTATTTTGATGAGATTGTGGCGCGCTATCCGCAACAACCCGCCCTGATTGTCAATCACCAAAACATCCGTTACAACTACGCACAATTACAAGAACAGGTGAATAATCTCGCGATTCAGTTGCATAAATTGGGCTTGAATAAAGGGGATCGGATTGGCATTTGGTCACACAACTGCGCTGAGTGGGTGCTCACACAATTTGCCACCGCCAAACTCGGCTTGATATTGGTCAACATCAACCCTGCCTATCGCAGCACCGAATTGTCATTTGCTTTAAAGTCAGTTGGGTGTAAAGCCCTCATTCTCGCGCCGCATTTTAAAACCAGCCATTACGTGGACATTTTGGGCTCGCTCGCGCCCGAAATCGCCAGCACGCCAGCGGGGCAGGAGCTGAACTTAAAAAACCTACCTGATTTAAAAATCGCGATTCATTTGGGTACGGAAACCTTTGCAGGGCTGATACCGTTTGATAACTTGCTCGTGCCGAGCACCGGGGACGAGTTGGCTGAACTTGATTTCATCCAATCGCAACGCTTGCCCACCGACCCCATCAACATTCAATTCACCTCAGGTACGACGGGGCTGCCCAAAGGCGCAACCTTGAGTCACCGCAATATCATCAATAATGGCTACTACATCGGCGAGAGCATGCGCCTGACCCCTGAGGACAAAATTTGTATTCCCGTACCCTTGTATCATTGTTTTGGTATGGTGTTGGGCAATTTGGCGTGCGTGACGCATGGCGCGGCGATGGTGTACCCAAGCGAAGCATTCAATCCGCAGGATGTATTGGAAACCGTGCAACGTGAGCGATGCACCGCTTTGCATGGTGTGCCCACCATGTTCATTGCCATATTGGATTTACCCAACTTTGCTGACTATAGACTTGACTCGTTGCGCACAGGCATCATGGCGGGTTCGCCTTGTCCAATCGAAGTGATGAAAAAAGTCATTGCGCGCATGCACATGAGCGAGGTCACCATTGCCTACGGCATGACCGAAACCTCGCCTGTGAGTTTCCAAAGCGCGGTCGATGACCCGATTGACGTGCGCGTATCGACCGTAGGGCGGATACAACCGCACATCGAAGCAAAAATCGTCAATGAGCAGGGCGAGACCGTGCCGTGTGGCGAAAAAGGCGAAATTCTTGTCAAAGGTTATTGCGTGATGTCAGCGTATTGGAATGGCGCATTACAAACCGAAGCGGCGATTGATGCGGATGGTTGGATGCACACGGGTGACTTGGGTGTGCTCGATGAAAACGGCTACTGTACCATCACAGGGCGCGCCAAAGACGTGGTCATCCGCGGTGGTGAAAACATTTATCCGCGCGAAGTGGAAGAATACCTTTACCAACATCCAAAAATTCAAGACGTGCAATGCGTTGGTGTGCCTGATGCCAAATTTGGTGAGGAGTTGTGCGCCTGCGTGGTTGTGCGCGCGGGTGAAACCTGCACCGAAGAAGACGTGCGCAGTTTTTGCCGTGGACAAATCGCCCACTACAAAGTGCCGCGCTACGTGTGCTTTGTTGAAGGTTTTCCCATGACGATTACAGGGAAAATCCAAAAATACCTACTGCGCGACATGATGGCAACAGAGTTGGGTTTGAATGGGTAAGTATGGCGTCACTTATAACTTCGTTTTAACTGTTCAAACGAACGGAGCCACCTCTGACATCATCAAGCCCCATATATAAAATCCCGCTTATCCGAGTGGGGGACTATTTGTGAGTTGTTTCAATCAACGAGATATCGTAACCAAAATGAAACATTATTAAGTTTATTTCTCTAACCAATCAATCATTGATTTCAAAATTGCCACTTACTCAGAAAATAATCTTGAATCAATAAAATGCATCGTATATACTTTGATTGTTATTTTGTGTTGAAAATAACTTGCGATAGGTTGAGTATTTTAAATCCACGTAAACATATTTTAAGGAGTATTTTTATGCAATATCGATTCAAAACATTTGCTGTGTTGACTATGGCGGTTTTATTGGGCAGTCAGACCGCAATTGCCAAAAGTACGGATACCGATGGCGATGGTAAATTCAGTAAGGCAGAAATTGCAGCACAGCGTCAGGCGCAATTGGATAAAAAATTTGCGAAGTTGGATACTAATCAAGACGGTCAACTCACAATGGATGAACTTAAAGGCAAACGTGGTGGGGTTGCGAAAAGGGCCGACATCAATAAAGATGGCGTGATTACAAAAGAGGAAGCGCGTGCGCATTTATCAGATAATGTGGATAAATACATGCAAAAGAAAGATCTCAATGGCGATGGTTTTGTGGATAAGGATGAGCGAAAGCGCAAAGTAAAAAGCAACTCTAACTCTAATAAGAAGAGAGCAAAATCCTAAAGTGTGATTTTTTCGAGCGTTGTTTACACCTTTGGAGTTTTTGCTTACAAGACCAAAGCGTCAATTTCTCGTATTCTCAAGGATGAGAATCTCGCCGCAAAAGCGCATAGTTTTTGACAATATAAAAAGCCGATGGAAAATTCATTAAGCAAAAAATTCAAGCGATTTTAGCTAAGAAAGTGTAAACAGCGCATCGACCTTCTACAGGGCTCTGTGAATTTAACCGCTTAAACTGTCCGTGCAAACGAGGGCAAACCACCCAAAGCAGGGATGTATTGCTTTGGTAAAACACCCATACAAACTTTTTTAGATAGCCAACACATCGCCATCAAAAAACAACTGAATCGGTCATTTCAGACAACCGATTCAGTTTTAGTGGCAGCCTAAAAACTGTCTGTCAGATAAGTCGTGTGGCTACTACACCTGTTTGAATTACTTCTTAAACGAATCCTGCAACTGTTTCAAATGGTCACGTTTTGCCATTTCCAATACTTGTGGTTTGACCGCTTCAAATGCAGGCACGTTTTGTGGCGCACGCGGTGCTTCAACCAGTTGAATCACATGATAACCAAACTGGGTTTTTACAGGTGCATCTGTGATTTGCTTGGCTTGCAGTGTGGCGGCTGCCTCTTTGAACTCAGGAACCCAAGCATCCAAAGGCATCCAACCCAAATCACCCCCCTTAACCGCTGATGCGGTGTCCTTAGATAATTTGGCTAAAGCTTCAAACTTCTCACCTGCTTTTAATTTAGCAATAATTTCTTTGGCTTTATTTTCATCATCTACTAAAATATGACGCAAATGATATTCTTGCCCTTTACTCACTTGCTCGTTATAAATCTTTTTCAACTCTTCGTCTGAAGGTTTGAAGGTCGCCATTTGTGCTTCTAAATATTTAGATGCCAAAGCCTGCTCTGCGCCAATTGCAGTTAAAATCTTCACATCGTCTTGTTTGTCCATACCGTCTTTGCGTGCGGCATCGGCCAATGCTTCTTGCTGTGCCAACTGTTCGCGAATGCGTTGCTTCATCTCATCGTTGACAGGTTGCTCGGGCGATTCTGCACTGATTTGTTTGACGATGGCATCTAATTTCTGATCCAATGTGAACTTGGTCGCGTCTTTATTGCACGCGGTCAGGCTTAACATCGCTAACATCATTACAACCCACAAATTTTTCTTATTCATCACTACCACATCCTTCGATTAAAATTGTCAAAAAACCACTACGCCACTTGCGCATCAATGCGCACAGCATGAATCTGATTAGGCATTAAGTCCAACAGAGCATTATAAATCAGTCGATGCCTTTGAACCGCGTTTATACCTGAAAATTGTGCAGAAACGATGCGGATAAATAGATGTTGTGCACCGCCCTGTGCTCCTGCATGACCAATGTGTTGCTCGCTTTCGTTGCGCACCTCTAAAAACATTGGCGAAAAAGCCTCTGTCAAACGCTGAAATACAATCTGCTCGACAGGATGAGTCATTGCTCATCCTTCGGCAGGTAACGGCTGACCCAAATGCCCTGCCCAAGCACAAACACCACTGTCAGTCCAAACGCCCAGAAGGTTTTAAAATTCACCCACACATCATAGTTGTAATAAGTGAAAATCCACCAATTCAGGCATCCCAAGCCAATAAAAAAACCACTCCATAACCAAGCCATCTTGTGCCAAATTGGTTCAGGTAAAACCAGTTCATTGCCCATGAGTAATTGCAACATGTTTTTGCCAAAGCCCAACTGACCAATTAAAATCGCCGCACCCATACACCATTCTAAAATTGAAAATTTCCATTGAAAAAACTTGGGGTTGTCAAAAAACAGTCCCATTCCACCAAACACAAAAATCGATACAAAGCCAAACCAATGCATCGGTTGCAAAGGAATCTTTGCCAATTTCATCCACACTACTTGAATAGCGGTTGCCGCGATGGCGACTTTCACCGCAAACAGCATGTCATTGCTCCATTTGTATGCCACAAAAAAAGCAATCACCATTAAAAAATCAATCAAAACTTTCATCGTCAGTTGTCTCACATGAACATAAAGGGGGCATTGTACCTGTTTTAACCCCTCATAATGAAACTGCTGCATGGTAAATCAAGCGTCTTTTGGCGAGTAAAACAACGAAAATAGCGTCACACCCAGGCACTCGCGTTTACATCAGTCTGGTTATAAAGTACAATTGACGTTTTGCAAAATCATAAGTTGTCTTTTGCAATTGCGAGGGTGGCGAAATTGGTAGACGCACCAGGTTTAGGTCCTGGCGCCTTAAACGGGTGTAGGGGTTCGAGTCCCCTCCTTCGCACCAGATTTTTGAGAGATTGGTTTATTAAATCAATTTAGCATTTTTTTAATCGCTTCAATCCATATCAATTTCAGCACACATAAAGTCATTGAATGTATTGAGGCAACAACCACGAAAAGGTTCATATGACCACCGAAACAAACAACGAAATCATCGAGCAAGCGGCTCAAACCGAAGCACCCGCAGCCAAACCAACGATGACTGAATCACTCACACGCACCTTTGACTTCACCGTGAGCACCGCGCAAGTGGATGCGGCCGCGGACAAACGTTTGAAACAAATGGCTAAAACCGTGAAAGTAGCGGGTTTTCGTCCAGGTCATGTACCGATGGCGCGCGTCAAACAAATGTATGGTCAACAAGCCAAATGGGAAGCCTTGAACGACCAAGTGGGTGAAGAGTTTGCCAAAAAAGCAGTTGAACAAAAATTCCAAATCGTCGGCGCGCCGAATATAGAACCGATTGAAGCTCAAGATTCTGAAACGCAATTGGCATTCAGAGCCACGTTTGAGGTCTATCCTGAAGTGCCTGAAGTAAAATTGGCAGACATAGAAATCGAGCAAGCACAATGTACCGTGACTGAAGCCGATGTGACGCGCACCATTGATGTATTGCGTCAACAACGTGTGCAATACGTTGCCGCAGACAAAGCCGCCGAAAATGGTGACCAAGTAACCGTGGATTTCTTGGGCAAATTGGATGACGTGGCGTTTGACGGCGGCACAGCAAATGATTATGTCTTGGTATTGGGTCAAGGTCGTATGTTGCCCGAATTTGAAACCGCAATTATCGGCTTGAAAGCCACTGAAACGCGCACTTTTGATTTGCCATTCCCAGCCGAATACCACAGCAAGGATTTGGCGGGCAAGACCGCGCAATTCACAGTGACGGTCAACGCGGTCGCAGCACCACAATTGCCTGAACTGAACGCTGAGTTTGCCAAATCTTTGGGCGTGAAGGACGGCGACGTGGAAAAAATGCAAGCCGACATTAAATTAAACTTGGAACGCGAAATTGCCAACCGCGCCAAAGGCATCACGAAAAACAACGTCATGGACGCATTGGTTAAATCAGCACAATTTGACGTGCCGACCACGATGGTGAATGAAGACATCGTGCATTTGCAAGCCAATGCCCGCGAAGATTTGCGTGCACGCGGCATTCCTGTTGATGACAAAATGGTCTTGCCTGCGGATATCTTCACTGACCGCGCAACTCGCCGCGTGCGTTTGGGCTTGTTGATTGCCGATATCGTCAAGAAAAACGAATTGCACGCAACGCCTGAGCAAGTACAAGCACACGTTGAGTCCATCGCTGCTGCTTATGAAGATCCACAGGGTTTCATCAAATGGTATATGACCGATAAAGAGCGCAAAGCGCAAATCGAGGCCATCACCATGGAAGACAATGTGGTCGCTTGGGCACTCAAAGGTGCAAAAGTGTCCAGCAAAGAAGTGGCTTTTGAAGAGTTGATGAACCCACAGCAGTAATTGGGACTCAATACCCATCCAAAAAGCGATGCGAAAGTGTCGCTTTTTTTATCGCCCATGCACAGCATCAGTGCGTACACTTAAATTCCTACGGAAAAACCCCAGCGTTTAAAACGTGATGACCCAAATTGCGTTATTATGTCAACAATTTCAAATTATTTAAAATGTACGAAAAGGATGCTTTTATGATGTACGATCCGTATGGAACACAGAACTTGGGACTGATTCCCATGGTGGTTGAGCAAACCAGCCGTGGCGAACGCTCATTTGACATTTATTCGCGCCTGCTCAAAGAGCGCATTATTTTTTTGGTCGGTCCTGTTAATGACCAAAGCGCGAATTTGGTGGTGGCACAAATGCTGTTTTTAGAGTCTCAAGACCCTGAGAAAGACATTCATTTTTACATCAATTCCCCTGGGGGGTCAGTCTCCGCAGGCATGAGCGTGTACGACACCATGCAGTTCATTAAACCCGATGTTTCGACCATGTGCATCGGCATGGCAGCCAGTATGGGCGCGATTTTACTCACCGCAGGTGCGAAAGGCAAGCGTTACGCTTTGCCGCATTCGCGCGTGATGATTCACCAACCTTTGGGCGGTATGCAGGGTCAAGCTTCCGACATCGAAATTCATGCACGTGAGATTTTGAAAATTAAAGACCGTTTGAACCAAATCATCCATGAGCGCACGGGTCAACCGTTGGATAAAGTGGTCAACGACACCGACCGCGATAATTATTTGTCCGCAGAGGAATCGGTGGAGTATGGTTTGATTGACCAAGTGCTGACCACACGCGCGGCATTGTAAGGAGTTTCGCATGAGCAAAGAACAAGACAAAGACCAATTGACATGCTCCTTTTGTGGCAAACATAAAAGTGAAGTCAACAAACTGATTGAGGGTTTGGATGGTTATATCTGTGATGAATGTATTGAGACTTGCGGTCATATCCTCAAGTTAGAAGACAAAGCACCCGAAGTCGCCAGCGCGCAAAATGAATTGCCCACACCGCAAGAGATTCTCGAGCACCTGGATGACTATGTGATTGGTCAAAACACCGCGAAAAAAGTCCTTTCGGTGGCGGTGTACAACCACTACAAACGCTTGCGTCACGCCAAAGAAAAAGCGCGCAATGATGTTGAGTTGTCTAAAAGCAACATCCTACTCATCGGCCCCACAGGGTCGGGTAAAACCTTGTTGGCACAAACTTTAGCGCGCATGCTCAACGTACCATTCGTGATGGCGGATGCGACCACCTTGACCGAAGCGGGCTATGTCGGCGAGGATGTGGAAAACATCGTACAAAAACTACTGCAAGCCTGTCACTATGATGTTGAGAAAGCCCAACGTGGCATTATCTATATTGACGAGATTGATAAAATCACACGAAAAAGTGAAAATCCTTCTATCACCCGCGACGTATCGGGCGAAGGCGTGCAGCAAGCCTTGCTCAAGTTGATTGAAGGTACGGTCGCTTCGATTCCACCGCAAGGCGGACGCAAGCACCCCAATCAAGAGTTTATTCAAGTTGATACCAGTAATATTTTATTTATTTGCGGTGGCGCATTTGATGGGTTGGAAAAAGTCATTTCAGGACGCACCGAAAAAGGCAGTATCGGTTTTAATGCCGATGTGCGCAAACTCGAAGAACGCTCAATGGGCGATTTGCTCACCGAACTGGAAACCGAGGACCTGATTAAATTTGGCTTGATTCCTGAATTGATTGGTCGTTTGCCCGTCTGGGCGTGTTTGGACAACTTAGACAAAGCCGCTTTGATGCAAATTTTAACTGAGCCAAAAAATGCGATTGTCAAACAATACACAGCACTTTTGGACATGGAAAATGTTGTGTTAGAGTTTACCGAAGATGCGCTATTGGCAATTGCGGACAAAGCCATGCAGCGCAAAACTGGGGCACGCGGGTTACGTTCGATTGTTGAAGAATGCCTGCTCGATATCATGTTTGACTTACCATCCAAACTTGATATCGCCAAAGTCATCGTGCATGCCAATTGCGTGACCGACAAAGCCCAGCCCGAATTGATTAAGGGCAAGCGTCAAGCAAAAGCCAAAATACCGTCGCACATCCATCCATTGGCTTCATAACCGCTGAAATGATGAAGCAAGGCGCGCGTCCATCGCCTTGCTATAATCCTCCCTCTATCTTGCGAGGTACGTGCTCATTTTATCTCACTCGCTTAAGCAACTCGCCAACCCATCATATCTCGAACATAGGTGCGTCAAACATAGGGCGCCAATTGAAAAATCGTTGGATGATTTGGGTAGGCAGTGACCGCTTATGGGCTTAGACCATACGACAAGCAAATTGCTCGGTGCGTGCCGTCTCGCTTTTATAACCCAAACACGCTCGCACCGCACATGTATGACACTTTGAAATTGTACTGTTTTGAGCCCCTCAATAACTTGAATGCCATTTCAAGAACAGCAGACCACTCACAAATTTTAACATCCATAAAAATTCCCATCTTTCTCCGTATGCTAAAATCTGTTTCCTCTTGAATGTGATATCAACGTTCACCGCACATTTTTAAAAGTCCTTTTTATGCACACTGATCCAACCTTCTTATCCTTGATTTTAAACGCGAGCTTGGCGGTACAACTCATTATGCTGATCTTAGTGTCGTTGTCGCTTTTTTCGTGGTACGCCATTTTCCGCAAAGCACGTTTGCTGCGCCGTATTCGCCTAAAAACGCTGGCGTTTGAGCACGATTATTTGAGTACACCCGATGTGCAGCATGTGTATCAAGGCGTGATTAATGGGCGCAAAGACGCTGTGGGCTTGGAGCGTATTTTTGCGGCGGGCATGAATGGCTTTGAGCAAACGGATCATCTGCCAGCGTCTGCGCGTTTGGAATTCGCGCAACGGGCAATGAAGGCAAGTTTTCAACGCGAGTTGGATGAATTGGAGTCACACCTGCCGTTTTTAGCTTCTGTCGGCTCAGTTTCACCCTATATCGGTTTGCTCGGTACGGTGTGGGGCATTATGAATGCGTTTATGGGTTTATCAAATGCCAATCAGAGCACTTTGGCATCCGTTGCACCAGGGATTGCCGAGGCCTTGATTGCTACGGCTTTGGGTCTATTCGCAGCCATTCCAGCGGTGCTCGCCTACAATCGCTATACCGCCGAAGTGGATCGCTTGGCTTTACGTTTTGAGAGTTTTATGGATGATTTTTCCAACTCATTACAATTGGGATAAACCATGAAATCAATTGTACGCAGACGCGCACGCCGCACCCATGCACAAATGAACGTGGTACCTTACATTGATGTGATGTTGGTGTTGTTGGTGATTTTTATGGTGGTCACGCCGATGATGCAAACCAAGGTGATGGACTTGCCTTCGGTATCGTCTGCCAACACCCCGCAAGAACCACCCTTGGTCATACAAATGGATACACAAGGACGACTGTCTTTGAGCGATGGCAGTACATTTACCAGCACGAGCGACTTGGTGAGTAGTCTCACGCAACGCATTCAACAAAAACCGCAAGCGGTGGTTTTAGCGGCTGATAAGGCCATGAATTATGGTGAGGTGATGGCGGTGATGGATGCACTCAAGCAAGCACGCATCGAGCGCGTGGGTTTACTACTCAAACAATCGGAATCTAAGAATGCCCCGTAATTTGAACAACGCGCACACTCGGATTGATAAAAGCGCGCTTTTTTGGACGTTGTGTGTGCACATTGTACTGTTTGTTTTTGTGACATGGCAATTGCGCTGGGTTGCACCTAAAGTGGTGGAAATTGAATTATGGGATGCGGGCAGTTTGGGTGCAATGGATGCTCCCACAACTCAAAACCCAAGCACCAACGAAGTCACGCCCACGCTCACTGAATCTGTAGCAGCACCAAGTGTAAAAGAATCGAATACCGCACCGAGTTCTGAGTTGAATGCTACTGAGATCCAAACACAAAAAACCAAACCAAATGCATCAAATACCACCCAAAAATCCAACGAAAAGCCCACTCAAGCCAATTCTTCACTGCGCGACACGATACTCAAACAGGCACAAAAAAACACCTCGCCAGCCACAAGTAGTGCATCTCATGGAAACGGCAAGGGTGCAAGCAGTGAATACGGCGCGTACATCGCTAAGGTAAAATCAATGATTGAGAACCGAGGTCGCAATCAAGGTTTATCAGGCAGTGCGGGCAGTGTGCAGTTTCGGGTTGCCCCCAATGGTAGTGTGAGTGCAGTGACGGTATCTGGCTTGCCTGCGGATAAAGCGAATACTTTGAAACAATTACTGTCAGGTTTTGTCCTACCACGCGACCCCAACTCGGGTGGAATTCCTGCCCCAGCACTGAGCAGCGGTATGCGTTTTAGTGTACGATTTTAAGGAAACACGGAACAACCCAATCCAATTGGCATAGGTTATTCCGTGTTTCCTTAAGCATATTTTCCTTTGCTTCTACTCTTAAAGGTCAACCAAATGTTTCAACAGATTGCACGTTTTTTGATAGTCACCTTGCTTGGATTCGCTGCAGCCGCACATGCGCAATTGGTAGGAGATTTGAATTTTAGCGATGATGCGGGTTTGCCTGTGGCAACCGCACATTTTAGTGGTGAAAACAGCGCACCCATCGGTGTCAGCGAAATCATTCGCTCGGATTTATCTCGTAGCGGCATTTTGGTTAATTTCCCTGTCAGCGAGACCATCGGGGTCGATGCGAAACCCAATTTGTCCAACTGGAAAGCACAAGGTGCTCAAGCCTTGGTCATCGGGACAGTGGACAACAACCAAGGTCAATACACCTTGCGTTTGCGCTTGTATGATTTACGTACAAGCGCACATTTAGGTGACTACACGACTGTTGCGCCTGCCAATGGTTTGCGCTTGGCGGCACACCGCATGGCAGACTATGTGTATCAAAAACTCACGGGACAGCGTGGTGTGTTTAGCACCCGTTTATCTTATGTACAACAAATTAATGGTAAATATCAACTGCTTATTTCAGGTTCAGATGGCTCAGACAGCGTGGTGGCTCTCAATAGCAACCAACCCATTATTTCACCCTCATGGTCACCCGATGGACGTAAAGTTGCTTACGTCTCATTTGAAAATAAGAAACCTGTGGTGTACGTGCATGATTTACCCACAGGTCAGCGCACATTGATTGCAAATTATCGAGGTAACAACAGCGCACCCGCATGGTCGCCTGATGGACAATATTTAGCCTTGGCACTCTCACGCGATGGCAACACACAGATTTATCAAATCAGCGCAATGGATGCTTCAAATGCTCAAGAAATCCGCCTGAGTCAAAGTGTAGGGAATGTGATTGATACCGAACCGACCTACTCGCCCGACGGTAAATACATCTATTTCACCAGCGACAGGGGTGGTGAGCCACAAATTTACCGTATGAGTGCACAAGGTGAACGTGCTGACGCGGTCAAACGCATCACTTATGCGGGTAATTACAACACCAGCGCACGCATTTCACCCGATGGTAGCAAAATGGCGTACATTACTCGGTCTGGGGCAGGCTATCAAACGCATCTGATGGATCTACAATACGGCGACACCCGCAGCATTTCCAACACCACCCATGACGAATCCCCCAGTTTTGCCGCCAATGGGCAAGTGGTCATGTATGCTACCAAGCGCAATGGGCGACGTGTATTGACCGTCAGTTCGATTGATGGGCGGATGCAACAAGATTTACCCCTACCCAACAATCACGTAGGCTTCCCCGCTTGGGGACCATTTATGCAACAATAAGTTTTTTCTAACGACACATTAAGGAGCAATATGAATATCCAATTAACTTTCGCCTTGAGTACAATCGGGTTTGCACTACTCACTGGATGCGCGAGCAGTCCAATTACAACAGATGCGCAAAACGTAAAAACCGTCGATATCACCAATGGCATTGGGGTTGATGGAGTACCCGCACCAATGCAACGCAGTATTTATTTTGGTACCGATCAATACACTTTGAACAGTGAAGGGCAAGACACAGTGAACAACCACAGTGTTTTTCTCAAAAAAAATCGCCAACAACATGTCTTAATTCAAGGCAATACCGATGAGCGTGGCACGTCGGAATACAATTTAGCACTGGGGCAGCGACGTTCTGAAGCCGTGCGCAATGCCATGGCAGCGCAGGGGGTCGGCTTGGCACAAATGGAAGCCGTTAGTTTGGGAGAAGAACATCCAAAAGCGATTGGCAATGATGAAAGTGCATGGTCACAAAATCGCCGTGTTGATTTGGTTTATTAAGGAGTATGGAATGCAATCTCTGAAATCAATGTTTTCGTCTAAAACCACATTGATAATGCTCAGTCTCGTGCTCAGTCCATCAGCACATGCGGGGCTTTTTGATGATAAAGAGGCTCGCAAAGCGATCAGTGAATTGCAAACAAGCTATATGGCAACACAAAGCATCGTGCAAGCTCAACAAACCGCACTGTCGCAGCAATCCGATGAAATCGCTCGTCTGAACGGAAAAATTGAACGCTTAAGCAATGAATTGGACAAAATAAAAACCGAGTTAAGTACAGGTTATGACAGTTTAAACAAACGCCTCATTGCACTTGAGCCGATACCGCCTGAACAACTCATGCAACAAGCATACGAAGCGGCATTGGCGGCAACGCAAAACAGTGATTTTGCTCAAGCACGCAAACAATGGCGTGAGTTTCATCAAAACCACGCATCCAGCAATACTTTTGAAGATGCGAGTTATTGGTACGGTGTCTCTGCTTATGGCACACGCAACAACAAATTGGCAATTGAGCAATTAAAAAAATTCATTCAACAATACCCTCAGCACGAGCGAATTCCAGACGCATTACTCACATTGGGCAGTGCGCAAATAGAGTCTGGTCAGAAAAAAGCCGGCATGGCTACCCTCACGCAACTGATACAAAAGTACCCAAACAATCCTGCCACACAAACAGCACAGAAGGTGGTGGATAAAAACCAATGACACCAAACGACTTTTTGAAAATAGCAACGGACAGGTGAGGTGTACCATGCAAAAGACGCATTGGATGCGCCTTTTGCATGGACACTGTTCATAGGGGTGATTGCCATGCTACAACCTCATCAAGAACGCTTAAAGCAACTCGCCACATGGTCATTGACCATCCCGACCGCCTGCATGTAGGCGTAGCAGGTGGTCGCGCCCATGAATTTAAAGCCGCGTTTTTTCAAGTCTTTTGCCAGCGCATCCGATTGCGCGGTGCGTGTGGGGTAGTCGCTCAATTGCTTAAATGCGTTGTCGATGGTTTGATGATGGACAAAACCCCATACATACGCATCAAAAGAACCGAATTCTCTTTGAATCTCTAAAAAGCATTGTGCGTTTTGAATGGTGGCTGCGATTTTAAGACGGTGGCGCACAATCCCCGCATCTTGCATCAGCGCATCGATTTTGGCATCGTTGTACTGAGCAATCAGATTGGGGTCAAACCCATCAAACGCACGACGATAGTGTTCGCGCTTTTTGAGTATGGTGTACCAACTTAGCCCAGCCTGCGCAGACTCCAACACGATAAACTCAAACAACACGCGGTCATCATGAACCGCTTGCCCCCATTCGTTGTCGTGATAAGCGACGTAATCGGGTTTGCTCAAATCCACCCAGCCACAGCGACAGGGTTCAGTGCGGGTTTGTACAATCATTACAAAGCCCCGTTGGCAAAGTCCGCCAAACGTGAACGCTCACCGCGCATCAAGGTGATGTGCGCACCGTGCGCCCAATTTTTAAAATGCTCGACCACATACGCCAAGCCCGACGAACCTTCGGTCAAATACGGCGTGTCAATCTGCGCGAGGTTACCCATGCACACGACTTTAGTGCCTGGTCCCGCGCGGGTGATGAGGGTTTTCATTTGTTTGGGTGTGAGGTTCTGCGCTTCGTCAATGATGAGCAATTTGTTGACAAAGGTGCGACCACGCATGAAACTCATGGCTTTGATTTTCACTTTGTTTTTAATCAGCTCGCCCGTGGCAGCGCGTTGCCAGTCACCTGCATTGGCATCGCCTTTGATGAGAATTTCAAGGTTGTCTTGCAACGCGCCCATCCAAGGGGTCATTTTTTCTTCTTCGGTACCCGGTAAAAAACCGATGTCCTCACCCACGGCAATTGTGGCGCGGGTGATGATGACCTCTGCAAAACGCCCCATTTCTAAGGTTTGTTGCAATGCGGCAGCGATGGTGAGCAGGGTTTTACCCGTACCCGCAGGACCGAGCAGGGTGACAAAATCAATTTCGGTGTCCATCAATACATTGAGTGCGAAGTTCTGCTCACGGTTGCGCGCGCCGATGCCCCAAACACCGTGTTTGGGATTGCTGTAGTCAATCAATGAGCGCAGTGTGGCGGTGCGATTGTTGGTATCGATTTCAACCACTTGCCCATGAAACGCCAGTGCGTCTGGGTGGTCAAAATATACGTATTGATTGAGCACCATTTGCATGGGCAGTGTGCCCTGAACTCGGTAATAGGTGTGCACACCTTCTTGCCACGATTCTAAATTGGTGCTGTGGGTTTCCCAAAAATCCGCAGGCAGGGCGAGTTGCCCACTGTACAACACGTCCGTGTCTTCGATGACTTGGTCATTGAAGTAGTCCTCGGCATTCAGTCCCAAGGCGCGCGCCTTGATGCGCATATTGATGTCTTTGGACACCAGCACCACGGTGTGGTTTGATTGTTGGCTTTGCAGGGCGTGCACCACGCCGAGGATCTGATTATCCGCTTTCCCCACGGGCAGGGTTTTGGGCAATTGCTCAATGAATGATTGCGTTTGTACAAACAATTTACCCAGTGTTTTGACGTCGTTTTTTTGGCTGAGTGGCACGCCTGTTTCCAAACCATTCGGATGATGGGCGATGAGTTGGTCCAAGGTGCGCGATGCGGTGCGACCATTGCGTGCGGTTTCGGTCATGCCTTTTTTATGGTCATCCAATTCTTCTAATACGATGAGTGGCAGGTAAATATCGTGCTCCTCAAAGCGAAACAAACTCGATGGGTCGTGCAACAACACATTGGTGTCGAGCACAAATAATTTGCGCTCGTTTGAACCCTGCTTGGTTTTTGCACTGTGATGAGAAGAGCGGGCTTTGGCGGTATGCGCGCTGGAGGGCGAATGGGTTTTTTGAGGTGCGGTATTCTGTGTCGTTGTAACAGGAGCAACGGGCGAAACAGGCGCGGTCTGCGTGCGTGCGGCTCGATTGTGTGGGTGTGTTTGGTCAGGGCGTTGGGTTTGTGTGGTTTGTTTGGGCTCAACTGATTTTGATGCGCTTGTGTTGGCGAGATTGGCGAGTAAACTGCCTTTTTGGGTCGGTGCTTTGGGTAGTGGCATGGGGTGTCCTTTTGGAGTGCGTCTCTGAGGATTGAAGGATGTGGTATTTACGATGATTTGGATAACGTTTGAACGGTTGCCAATACTTCGGCAACGTGGTTATCGACTTTGACTTTGCGCCATTCGTGCACGAGTTCGCCTTGGGTATTGATGACAAAGGTGCTGCGCTCGATGCCGCGCACTTGTTTGCCATACATCATTTTTTGCTTGATGACATCGAATTGTTGACAGAGTAATTCATCCGCATCGCTGATGAGTTCAAACGGCAGTCCAAGATTGGCTTTGAATTTATCGTGCGATTTAAGCGAATCGCGCGAGATGCCAAAAATCACGGTATTGGATTTTTCAAACTCAGCGTAGGCATCGCGAAAACCCATCGACTCGGTGGTGCACCCTGGTGTGCTGTCTTTGGGGTAAAAATACAGCACCACGGTTTTACCACGATAATCCGAGAGTTTAAAGGGTTTATACTGTCCTGCTGTCGCGCTGGTCATGGATAATTCAATGTCTTGGATGAGGCTCATGGTCTGTCCTTGGTGGGTTATGAGGTTGGATTATCGGTCGTTCGTGAGTAAAATGATGGCCAAGACTTTGCGCCCCTCATTCATTAGTACATTATAAGTGCGCGCCGCTGCCCGAGAATTCATACATTCCACGCCGATGTTGGCTTGATACAGGCGCGCCAACTGCGCAGGCGGCGCAAATCGGTGTGTCTCGCCAGTACCAATCAGCAATACCTCAGGTGTGGTGGCAATCACCTTAGACCAAATACCATCGTCCAAATCATGCAGTGTTTGTACGGGTAATAATTCAATTTGCGTCGGGCTGATCAGCACGCTTTGGGTGTAATCTTGGCGATTGATTTGGATGACTTGGTCGGTGCAAGCGGTGATGGTGTTGAGATGCGTGCTGTTTTCAAGTTGGAAACCCATATTGCGCCCGTATATTTTTAGAAAATAATTTTGAAATAAATAAAAATTTAGAAATAAATTACAAAAATGTTAAAAAAATAGCGTCATCTATGGAAACCATGATTTTAAAGGCGTATAATTTTCAACTTCGCTAATACTGCTTTGACATTGTGACACTGTCAGCGCATTTTAGCAGGTTTAACCTCAATTTTATATTTCAAACACCACTTTACGAGAAATCCATGCGTCCCATCGTTCAATCCCACAAATTAGACAATGTTTGCTACGACATTCGTGGCCCCATCATGCAGCGCGCAGCGCAGATGGAAGCCGAAGGTCAGCGTATTATCAAGTTGAATATCGGCAATTTAGCAGCGTTTGACTTTGCTGTACCAGAGGAAATGGAGCAGGATTTGGCGCGCAATATTGGACAAATGGGTGGCTATACCGATTCCAAAGGAATTTTTTCCGCACGTAAAGCCATCATGCATTATGCGCAACAAAAAAACATCAAAGGCGTGACTTTGGACGACATCATTGTTGGCAACGGTGCGTCCGAACTGATTGGCTTTGCCATGCAAGGGCTGCTTAACCCTGGTGACGAAGTGCTCGTACCATCGCCCGACTATCCGCTGTGGACCGCGGCAACCAGTTTGGCGAGCGGCACACCCGTACATTACCTGTGTGATGAAGCCGATGATTGGAATCCATCGATTGCCGATATTCGTGCGAAAATCACCGACAAAACCAAGGCCATCGTGGTGATTAATCCCAACAACCCAACGGGCGCATTGTATTCAGATGAAATTTTATTGGACATCATTCAAGTCGCGCGTGAGTTTGGCTTGGTGGTGATGGCCGATGAAATTTACGACAAGGTTTTATACGATGGCAACAAACACACCTCGATTGCTTCGCTCGCAGACGATGTGTTTTTCATCACCATGAATGGTTTGTCCAAAAACTACCGCGCCTGCGGCTATCGTGCAGGCTGGATGATTTTGTCGGGTGCGAAAGAAGCGGCGGCAGATTACATTGAGGGTTTGGTATTGCTCGCATCGATGCGTTTGTGCGCCAATGCACCAGGACAACATGCGATTCAGACTGCTTTGGGCGGTTATCAAAGCATTGATGATTTGATTGCCGAGGGCGGACGCTTGCGCCGCCAACGCGATTTGGCGTATGAGATGCTCACCGCCATCCCAGGTGTGACCTGTGTGAAACCCAAAGCGGCGATGTACTTGTTTCCCAAATTAGACCCTGTGATGTATCCGATTAAGGATGATCAAGATTTTGTGCTGGAGTTTTTAGAGCGCGAAAAAGTCTTGGTGGTGCAGGGCACTGGTTTTAACTGGAAAGACACCGACCATTTACGTTTTGTATTTTTGCCACATGAGGAGCAACTGCGTGATGCGATTGAACGCTTTGCGCGTTACTTGGCGTTTTATCGTGAGCGTGCGCAAGTGGCAGCTTAAAAGGTTGCGTTGTTTTTAATAACGCGTGATCATAAATGGTATGGCAAACATAGATGATAGATGCATTAAAAAACCGTGTCGCTGGTGCGCACGGTTTTTTGTATCGCTGAATGATTTCAGATTATCTGCGCTTAGCGACAATCGTGCCCGAGGTCCCCGTCAACGTCAACGTGCCTGTTGAATCGATGGCCCACATTTGAGTATTTGCCAATTGTTTCAAAAAGCGTTGTTCCTGGCTCATCACGGCGGGCTCACACGCCATTTTTGTGACAGCACCTTGTTTGATGATCAACATGGCCCCTGTGCTCACATAGCCTGAAATGTAGGTGTTGCAAGAGGTGTGACCCGTCAATTGCATGGTGGTGCCGAAGTTTAAACTGGGGCGGATGGGGCTGTTGACCGCAACGCCGTTGATGCTTTGCACTTGCCACTCGTAGCCTTGTAAACCCGACACCGCGCCTGTAGTGCCTGTCATCGGTAAGCCTGCGCACGCACTGAGCACACCCGCTATTGCGACTGCGCCGAAGATGGATTGGATGGTTGATGTCATCATAAACTCCTTTAGAAATGAAAGACCGCCCTATGGTAGCGGATGTTGCATCGTCGTGCTTGAAATTACGGGGTTTTTGTTGCATGATGTGACGCTATTGTTCATCCATATTTTGGAGCGTTTTATGAAACACGGTTTCGCTTATTTGAGCCAAAATCGATTTTTAAGTATCCCATCAACGGTTGATGCCAGTACGCGTCGGTTCGGCATCGCGGGCATTCCGTATGATGGCGCGGTCACCAACCGCCCTGGTGCGCGTTTTGCGCCCTCGGCAATTCGCACAGCGAGCCAAATGTTGTGCGATGGCATTCATCCGTTTTTCAATGTCTCGCCATTTGACCATGTGCGTGATTGGGGTGATATTGCCACACCGAATACCGATTTGGCTGCAATGCGTGCGGAATTGGCAAAGCACATCCCAGAATTGATTGAGCAGCACCACATGGTGTGGTTGGGCGGTGATCATTCGGTGACGCTGGGTTTGCTGCGGGCGTATCGCGCGCATTTTGGCGTGCCTTTGGCGGTGTTGCATTTTGATGCACACTGCGACACGTGGACAGACCACTTTGGCGAGCCTTCGGGGCATGGCACTTGGGTGTATGAAGCGATACAAGAGGGTTTGGTCGACGTGAGCAGTTTCGTCCAAGTGGGCATACGCTCGGCGGGCGATCAGGCCGCGCGTGAGTATGTGGCGCAGCAAGGCGGCACGATTTTCACCGCACGCGATTTGCGTGGTTTGGTCTCTGAAACGCAATTGGCTGATGTGATTGACACCCTTCGTGCGCGTTTGTCCGCTAAAGGTTTGCCCGTGTATTTGAGTTTTGACATTGATTGTCTTGACCCCGCATTCGCACCTGGTACGGGCACGCCCGAAGTGGCGGGATTGAGCACCAATCAAGTATTCACACTATTAGAAGCCACCGCTGATTTAAACTGGGTTGGTATGGATTGTGTCGAGGTCGCGCCGCCGTATGACCATGCCGAGTTGACCAGCAATGCTGCCGCGCAAATTGTTTGGACGTATTTGTCTGGGCAAGTTGAAAAATATTTAAGAAAATAACAAAACAGAACCGATATGACCCAGCCCATCAACCGCATTCAAAACCTTATCGACGCATTGCGCGTTTTGCCCAATGTGGGTCACAAATCCGCGCAACGCTTGGCGTTCACATTGTTGCAACACGAGCGCGCAGGTGCGCAACATTTGGCAGAGGCGATTACCGATGCGTTACAGCATTTGCGCCATTGTTCGCAATGCTACACCCTCTCGGATGCGGAAATTTGCACCACTTGTGCCAATTCCAAGCGTCAAGCGCAATTGCTGTGCGTGGTGCAATCACCGATGGATCAATTGTTGATTGAGCAAACCATGACTTATCAGGGCAAATACTTTGTGCTCTCAGGTCAACTCAACCCGCTCGAAGGATTGGGTCCGACCGACATTGCGATGGATAAATTGCTCGCACGCGCCTGTGATGGCGTGGTGCAGGAGGTGATTTTGGCGACGCATTTTACCAACGAGGGCGAATTGACCGCGCATTATATTGCTGAGCAATTATTGGCGCGTGGTTTGCGTGTGACACGTTTGGCAAAAGGTGTGCCCGTGGGCAGTGAATTGGAACAAGTGGATTTGGGGACATTGGCGCAAGCCATGACCGCCCGTCGTTAGCATACTGAGACTGGCGTCGCTGGCACGAATCGAACGTGCGACCCTCTCCTTAGGAGGGAGATGCTCTATCCACTGAGCTACAGCGACCTGTCAAATTTTGAGGCGCAATTATAACACCGCGCATCATCGAAATGAATGCTTGCGGGTCATTAACGCAATTAAAGGGTGATTGAGAACATTTGATAAAAAATCAGGCGTATGATGAAGCCATACATCCTGCATCCCAAGGTGTTTATTCTAATACTGGAGAATATCGTGAACGAGTTGACCCGCGCAGCACTCATGCAAGTGCCCGAGGCACTCAAGGCAGAAGCCGAACGTTTATTTCACAACAATGATTTGTTTTGGTTGTTGTACGCAGACTCAGAAGATACGAATGAACAGGTCAAACTGTATTACGCAGGTCGCGCTGTTCGCCCCTTGTTTAACTCAGGCTTGGAAGCGATTGAGTACGCGATTTCTGGTGTCAATGGCAAAGTGCATGTGGATTACACCGACGCATCGCCGCACGGCACGCGAGAATTAGGCAACCAGCGCAACTATGGCAATCATTTTAACAATACCAAATAATTGCTTGCCACTGCGTCACAGAACCACATCGCCTTCATCGGTCATTTTGTGTGGAATGACGGCGTGGTGCGCACGTGCTTGCCAACGCATCCATGCGCGTGACACCAGCGGCAGCGCGTAGATTGGCAACTGCATTGCGCCGATGAGTGCCAAATACTGGGTACCCAAAAATGGCGCGGCGATGGTGAAAGTCAGCAACACATTGCGTCCGCCCGAAGCCACCGCTGCGCTGATTCGATGCTCGATGGAACTTTTGCGATACAAATAAAAATTCAACCAAAACAGCACCGTCACAATTGCCATCGACAATATCAATAAATTCAAAGCGTGCATCGGCTCGGTATCAAACACCGAGCGAAATCTGCCAATTAAACCCAACGGAAAACTCATCACCAGTAACATCGTGATTTTGGATAATTGCTGATGCACTTTCAATAACACTGCCTCAGCCACCCAGCGATGCACCAAAGCGGACAGCACCATCGGTCCCGCGATAAAAATCAACAAACGTTTGACGTATAACACCATGTCCAAGGACACACTGCCTGTTTGAAACAGCCATAGGTTTGCAAACAGCACAATCGGCATCATGAGCGTGCTGGCAATCGTCAGAGCCATGGCGTACAAAGGCTCAAAACCGATGGAGCGCACAATCGCGGGCGTAGCAAACAGCGAGCCTGTCGCCATAATTGCGGCGATTGCGAGCAATAAATCACCGCGCATACCCAAGCCATAACACACGCCAATAAACAACACGGACATCCCCACGGTGTGCAACACAGCGTACAACCACACCGATGCTTGCATGAGTGCCCGAATCAATTGGTGCTGGTTAATCGCCATGAGGGTGAAAAACATCAAGAAAAACAACACCATTGGCAAATAGGGCAGTACCACATCCGCTAAATTAGGAAATAAAAAGCCCACGATGGTCGCGAGTATCATAAAAAACGCGGAATGGTGGGAGATGAAGTTGAGTAATCGCATGGAAATTCGAGGTGAGGGGGTGCTAAATTTTAAGAATCACAAAAAATGGGTAGGGTGGTATGAACTTGGGCATTGCCCACCGATGTTTGACGGTGAACGTTGCGTGAATTAAGGAGCAATGACTGCAATGGCGGCAATGATAGCCACCTCATTGAACATCATCCACACGCACTGCCACACGGGCGGCGAGTGCGCACATCAGTTCATAACCAATCGTACCCGATGCTTGCGCGACTTCATCAATCGCAATCTGCGCGCCCCACAATTCAACTTCTGAGCCGACTTGTGCATTTGGAACATTGGTTAAATCGACTGTGAGCATGTCCATCGACACGCGCCCAACCACATGCGTGCGCACACCATCGACTGCGATGGGGGTTTGGTCGCTTGCATGACGCGGGTAACCATCGGCATAACCACAAGCCACCACGCCGATGCGCATGGTGTGCGGTGCGACAAAGCGCGAACCATAACCGATGGCGTCGCCCGCTTGAATCTCGCGCACCGCAATGATTTGGCTGTTCAAAGTCATTGCGGGTTTTAAACCACATTCTGCTGCGCTTGTATCGGCAAATGGCGAGCCGCCGTAGGTCATAATCCCAGGGCGCACCCAGTCAAAATGCGCGTTCGGCAGAATTAGGCTCGCGGCAGAGTTCGATACACAGCGCGTTGTATTGGGGTACTGCGTCATAATCGGTGCAACGGTGGTATTGAACAATGCTAAAGCCGTGTCCGCACCATTGGGCAAATCGGCATTGGCAAAGTGTGTCATCAGACCAATCTCACCCACACCTTGCAGCGCACGCAGTTGTGCAAATGCCGCAGCATAATCCTGCGGATTAAACCCCACACGGTTCATACCCGTGTTCATTTTGAGGTAGACATGGATACTGGAATGTTTGCGCTCAGTCAAAGCCGATGCCAGTGCATCTATCTGTGCCTGCTGATGCACCACCACGGTCAAATCCAATTCAAATGCGCTGGCGTAATCGGCTTTATCAAAGCAGCCTTCGAGCATTAATATCGGTTTGTCCCAACCCAAATCACGCACCAAGCGCGCCTCGTCAAAATCCAACATTGCCAAGCCGTCGGCATGTACCAAGCCCGAATAAATCCGCTCAATTCCGTGTCCATAGGCGTTGGCCTTGATGACTGCCCAAATACGCGAACCAGCCGCCTGTGTTGCTGCGCGTGCTCGTTGGATGTTGTGGGCAATGGCTTGGGGGTGGAGGGTGGCGCGGATGGGGCGTGGCATAAGTGTCCTACAAAACGGCTTGGCTATTGTCTAAAGAGCGTATTGTAGAGAGATTCGACAGAAAAAGCCACGCCGCTGAGGTTTTATACTTGTCTTGATTGCGCTGGCAAACATCACAGTTGCAACATTTGTGCGCGCTCCATATCCGATGGCGCAAAACCACGTTTTTCATAAAAATCAAAAATGCTGTTGACGATAAAGTGAGGGTCATCGGTAATATGTACGAGGTCTAAATCGACTTCGCTGATTAAACCCTCGCCCAATAAGTGTGAGCGCACCCAATCCCAAAGCCCCGACCAAAATTCAGTACCGTATAGATAAATCGGCATGGCGCGACTTTTGCCCGTTTGAATCAAGGTGAGTGATTCAAACAACTCATCCATTGTGCCAAAGCCACCAGGCATGGCAACAAAAGCAGTTGCGTATTTGGCAAAAGCCACTTTACGTGCGAAAAAATGACGGAAATTAATCGAAATATCCTGATAAGGATTGCCTGTTTGCTCATGGGGCAACAAAATATTTAAGCCAATGGACGGTCCTTTGCCTGCAAACGCGCCTTTGTTCGCGGCTTCCATGATGCCTGGTCCGCCGCCTGAAATCACGCCAAAACCTGCATCCGATAGCAAATGCGCCAGTTCTTCTGTTTTTTGATAGTATCGGTTATCGGGTTGGATGCGCGCTGAGCCAAAAATACTCACAGCAGGGCGGATGTTTGCCAATTGCTCGGCAGAGTGGACGAATTCAGACATAATCCCCAGTACATGCCATGACTCGCGTGCCTTGGTCATGGTGGCAGCATCGAGGTTGGATGACTGGTTGCCAGATAAGGTTTGAATGTTTTCACGGGCGTTTTGATTCATGTGTTTCCTTTGTTTGATACAACAATATTCGCTACATTGTACCGCGCTTGTGTGACATATGTGCGAAACGCTGTCGTTATTGCCTCGTATAAGTATTTTCTTTTTTAATTATCAAGCACAAAATCAGATAGTGTGAGATAATGCGCCCGCTTTTGAATTTCACGTCTGTTTATTTGAAACGAAAGCACTCGTTTCATCGCCCCCAGTTTTTTTGCGAGCCTGTTTTTTTGTGTTCGCTCATCCTTCTCAAAGAAGTGTCTATTCTGACGGTCGATGTTTTTTGATACACCCGTCAGCGCGTTAGACCCCTGAATTATCAGAACTTCTAACTCCCGCTATTGATATGAATTGTTTGCATACTTGCGAACATGGTTGTATTTTGCGTGCGTATTTTTGAAATACACACTGCGCTGGCACCCTTTTGGATTTTTATGACAACAACTTTACAAGCCACCCCGATTTCATTTGAAGAAATGGGCTTGGCAGATACGTTTTTAACCAGCATCAACGCTTTGGGTTACACCCAACCGACTGCCGTACAATCGGCATTGATTCCATGCGCCATGGCAGGGGGCGACTGGATTGTCGCTTCACAAACGGGTTCGGGTAAAACCGCCGCGTTTTTATTGCCTTCATTGCAAAAGATTTTGACGGCGGTTAATTCGGGTAAAAACAACCCAGCGAATGCGCCATTTACTTTGGTGTTGTGCCCAACCCGTGAATTGGCGCAACAGGTTTCAGCCGATGCGATTAATTTGGTGAAAAACACCCGTGGCTTGCGCATCGCAACCATCGTTGGTGGCACTTCGTATTTCAAACAAAAACAAGGTCTCAAAGGCGCGCACCTCGTGGTGGCAACGCCAGGTCGTTTGCTTGACTGGGTTAATCAAGGCGGCATCAATTTGTCGCAATTGCAAACCTTGGTCTTGGACGAAGCCGATCGTATGCTTGATTTGGGCTTTACCGATGAAATCACCGCGATTGCCGAAGCGTGTGAGCACCGCGAACAAACCTTGATGTTTTCAGCGACATTCACCCCGCGCGAAACGCGTTTGGCGGGCGCATTGATGCTTGAGCCGCAACAAATCATGTTGGCCAGCGTGAGCGAAAAACACACCAGCATCACCCAGCATTTGCAATGGGCAGATAATTCGCACCACCAACAAAAATTATTGATGCACTGGTTGCAAGACGAAACTTTGGATCAAGCGGTGGTGTTTGCTTCAACCCAAATTGACTGCGAACGTTTGGCCGATGAGTTGGCGGGCATGGGCGTTTCTGCCGCAGCTTTGCACGGCGCAATGCCACAAATGGTGCGCAATCGCCGTTTAGATGCACTGCGCAAAGGCAAAACCAAAATCTTGGTCGCCACCGATGTCGCTGCGCGCGGGATTGATGTGCCGAACATCACCCACGTATTTAACTATGGTTTGCCGATGAAAGCCGAAGACTATGTGCATCGCATTGGTCGTACAGGTCGCGCAGGTCGTGAAGGCGTGGCAGTGACCTTTGCACAACGCTCAGACGCATTTAAAATTCGTCAAATCGAACGTTACATCGAACGCAAAATCAACGTGACCCAAGTCGCAGGTTTAGAACCACAACTCAAAGCGGAAGATTTCGCAGGTCGTGGTGGCAAATCTGCAGGGCGCGGTGGCAATGGTCGTGGTGCTTACTCGCGTGACGCGGGTAATGGCTACGCAGGCAAACCGCGCGGTGAATACCGTGGCGGCGGTCGTGGTGATTCGCGTGGCGATACTCGTAGTGACAGCCGTGGCGATGCGCCACGTGGTGCGCGTGCAGCACGTCCAGAGGGTCGTGGTTTCCGTGCCGAAGGTCGTGCGGATACGCATGGTGGTTATCGCAATGAGCCACGTTCAGAATACCGTGGTGCGCCAGCCAATGGCAATCGCAGCGACAGCCGCAATGACAACCGCA
>JAGNWC010000003.1:0-4525 GCA_017986195.1 Hydromonas sp. | reverse complement strand
TCCAACAATACGGTTTCAAATTGACTCATGGGACCGCCAATCACGATGGTTTCAGGATTGAGAATATTGGCAAGATTGCGCATCACAATCCCCAAAAAATACCCCACGGTCTCTAAACCTTTCTTAACTTGTATATCGCCTTGTGCCAATCGGTTTTGCATGGTTTCAATCGACAGTATGGGCGCGTCACCAACCAATTCTCGGCTCAATGCGCGTTGCGAAACCAAAGTTTCAACACAACCGCGCTGACCACAGGCGCACAGCCAACCGCCAAAGGGTTGCAAAGTTGAATGACCAATTTCCCCCGCCCAGCCGTTAAGTCCTGTGTACAAGCCGTTTTCACTGACGATGCCCGCGCCCACGCCGATGCCCACTGTCAAATGGATGATGGGATTGCGATGATATTGGCTGCGACCAAAAACGAATTCCGACAGTGCCCCCGCGTTGGCATCATTGATGATGGTGATGTCAATTTCAGGCATGTGTTGTTGGACAAAACGCTGGTGCAGCATGTCAATCAAATCGATGTTTTGCCAACCAATGTTCGGCAAATCAACCACATGACCATCCAAAGCATTGACCAAACCTGGCACCGATACGCCCAAACCCAGCATGTGATGGTTTAGGCTGAGCATGAGTTTCCATGTGTGACACAGGATATCCGCCAATTGCCTGACTGAGGTCTCAACGTTCGTATGCTGATAGGGCAAGCGAGATTGAAAACGAATTTCGCCTGTAATCGAGCAAGCAACGACGGCAATATAATCCACGCCAAGTTCCGCGCCGAGCAAAGTGAGCACCTCACCGTTTAAAGTCAAGCCCGTGGGTCTGCGTCCAGCACCTTCAAGCGGTGTCGGGCTGTCCTCTTTCAGCCAAGACTCGTCCAACAGTTCTTGCACGATTTTACCAATGGTGGATTTGTTTAAACCAGTGACCTTGGCCAAATCGCTGCGCGATATGCTCGGTTGTTTTTTAATGTGGTTGATGATGGCGAGTCGATTGATTTGTTTTAAATCGCTGTGGTTGCTGGTAAATGCCATGATGAACTCGTAAAAAGGTTAAAAAAGCCATTGGGGCGATTTTAAGTGAATTTGTTGTTTTCGTAAAATATTTATTTAAAATAATGACTGCCGATGGGTGAAAATATGAGAGTAGATGTCAAAGAGTCAAAAAAACCATGCGATATTGGGGGAAGGCAATGCACTTTAGCGACATTTTTCAAGTATTTGCAAAAATTGCAATTCAATTTGTATTTTTAAACAATTAAATTTGACAGCGATTGAAATTTGGTGTTGAATGTCAGTCACACACATGTAATACATATTGTTGTGTTTACAAATCAAGGAGAATACACATGAAAAAACAGTTGTTCGCAATTTCTGCACTAATGGTGACATTGGGTTTGACCGCTTGTGGCAAGCCTGCTGAAACACCCAAAGCCGCTGATGCGGGCGCAACCCAAGCAACCGCAGCAGCAGGTGGTTTGATTGGCTTAGCGATTCCAGAAGCGACCAGCGAACGTTGGAAAAACGCGGCTGAGTTTATGAAAAAAGAACTCGAAGCCAAGGGCTATAAAGTTGAAATCGGTTATGGCGATGGTGATCAGTCCAAACAAAACAAACAAATCGAAGACTTCATCACCAAAGGTGCGAAAGTGGTCGTTGTGGGTGCGGTCAATGATTCTGTGGCGCAAGCGGTGGATTCTGCCAAAGCGGCGGGAGTACAAGTGATTGCGTTTGACCGTTTGATTAAAGGGACGGATCAATACGATTACTACATGACGTTTGATAATTTCAAAGTCGGTGCGTTCCAAGGTGAGGCGATTAAAGCCGCTTTGGATTTGGATAAATCAAAAGGCAAAAACATTACCTTGTTCGCAGGCGCATCAACTGACAACAACGCGCGCGTGTTCTTTGATGGCGCATGGTCTGTGCTCAAACCATATGTGGACAGCGGTGCTTTAAACGTTTGCGGGCCAGTACCAACAGACTCCAAAGATCCGAATTGGACGAAAATTGCCACGCCTGATTGGGCCAATGATAAAGCCAAGGCACGTATGGAAACCTTGATTTCTGGCGATTGCAAAAGTGTGACTTTGGATGCGGTATTGGCACCAAATGACGGCTTGGCACGCGCGATTATTGGAGCGTTGGAGCAAAGCGGCAAATATAAAACATTGCCTTTCGTCACTGGACAAGACGCGGAATTGTTGTCCGTTAAATGGATTAACGAAGGCAAACAAGGTATGACGGTGTTTAAAGACGATCGTTTCTTGGCAAAAGCCACTGCCGAAGCAGCCGATGCTTTGGTCAAAGGTCAAAAACCAGCCCCAACAGTTAAGTTTGTAGAAGACACCACCACGTACAATACGGGCAAGAAAAACGTCAATGCCTTTTTGTTAGAACCATTGGTGGTCAATAAAGCCAACACCACCTCAGCAATGGTGGACAGCGGTTTTTACACTGCCGAGCAAGTGGCAAAAGGTACCAAATAACCCAGCACTCATCGATTTTTTTGACTGATTCAATGTTTTCCGCCATTGTTGGTTTTTGTATGATGTACAGCACGAGCAATGGCGGTTTGGGTATCTACTCCAAAAATTGTCTCAACAAAAAACAAGCAAAGCACAGTTTCTGTAAAACAAGCACTGCAAGTTTCTAAAAACAAGAGGCCACAACAATGGACACAATATTAGACATCAGAGGTTTACGCAAAACGTTTGGCTCGGTGGTTGCGCTCAATAAAGTCAATGTGCAGGTCACACGGGCACACATCCACTTTATTGTTGGTGAAAATGGTGCAGGCAAATCCACCATGATGAAGGTCATTAGCGGCGTGTATCCCCAAGGCAGTTATGAGGGCGAAGTGCTGTACAACGGACAAAAATGCGCCTTTAACACCATTAAAGACAGTGAAAAAGCGGGCATCGTCATCATTCATCAAGAATTGGCTTTGTCGCCTTATTTATCAATTTACGAAAACCTATTTCTCGGTAATGAGCGCAAAAAAGGCTGGCGCATTGATTGGGCGCAAACCATTGTCGATGCCAAAGAGGTTTTGGCAAAAGTGGGGCTGAAAGAAGACCTCAATACACCCGTTAACAAACTCTCGGTTGCCAAACAGCAACTCATCGAAATCGCCAAAGCCTTGTCAAAAAATGCCAAGGTGCTGATTTTGGACGAGCCGACCTCATCGTTGAATGAAGATGACAGCGCGAACCTACTTGAATTGCTCAAAAAACTCAAAGCAGATGGTGTGACCATCATCATGATTTCACACAAACTCAACGAAGTGATGGCGATTGCCGATGAAATCACCATCATTCGCGACGGCGAAACCATCGAACGGATTGACCTGCACACACACAAAATTGATGTCAACTACATCGTCAAAGGCATGGTCGGGCGCGAACTGACTTCGATGTATCCCACACGTGAGCCGAAAATTGGTCACACCATGTTGAAACTGTCTGACTATACGGTCAAGCACCCTGTGTTTAGTGATAGATTTGTGATTAATCGTGCGAACATTGAAGTGAAATCGGGCGAAATTGTCGGTCTGGCAGGTTTGGTTGGCTCAGGGCGTACCGAGTTGATGTTGTCGATTTTTGGACGCTCTTTGTCGCCTTATGTCTCTGGCGAGGTCGAATTTGAGGGTAAAAAAGTGGATTTTAAGAGTGCCAAAGAGGCGATTGCCAATGGCATGATTTATGTATCTGAAGATCGCAAAGAATTGGGCTTGATTTTGATTCAAACAATTAAAAACAACGCCTCGTACTCATCCTTGCCTGCGTTGTCAAATAAATTTGGCGTGGTCGATTCGGTGGAAGAATTCAAATTGGCAGAAGCCCTCAAAGTCGCTCTGCGCATCAAAACCCCAAATATTGACCAAGTGGTCGGCAATTTGAGCGGTGGCAATCAGCAAAAAGTCGTGCTTGCACGTTGTTTGATGGCAAAACCCAAATTACTCATTATTGACGAGCCAACCCGTGGGATTGACGTGGGTGCAAAAAATGAAATCTATAAAATCATGAACGATTTTGTGGCAAAGGGCAACGCGATTATCATGATTTCCAGTGAATTGCCTGAGGTGCTCGGCATGACTGATCGCGTGTATGTGATGGACAAAGGACGGATTAAAGGTGAAATGGCAACCGCGGATGCGAGCCAAGAAACCATTATGAAATTGGCCGTTGCTTAAATAAAAATCTACAACTGGAGTACAAAATGTTCAAAATTCTCAAACAAAATCAAAAGCATTTTTCGATGTACGCGGTGCTGATTTTAATTTTTGTCGTGTTTGGATTCATGACCGACTTTATCAACTTTGCGCCGCGCAACATCACCAATCTGGTGATTCAAAACAGTTATATTTTGATTTTAGCGACGGGCATGGTGCTGGTGATTATCACGGGTAAAATCGATTTGTCAGTCGGTTCGGTGGTCGCGCTCACAGGAGCGATTGCGGCGTGGGCGTACAATAAAACCGATGGCAGCATGCTGTCGGCAGTGACGATTGCACTGTT
>JAGNWC010000033.1 GCA_017986195.1 Hydromonas sp. | reverse complement strand
TGGGCTTTGGCACTGTCGTCCAACGTTGCCACCAATTCGATGGGACGTTGTAGTTTTTCTAAATACGCTTTAAGTTGCGCTTGAAGGTTTGCATCGAGCATATTTTTCTCCTTGAGATGAAAATTTAGGTCGCAAAAAACCCAACCTTTATGCTAAAAACGCACAAGGGATCAACGAAGTTGGGGGGATTGTTTTGTACAAGGCTCTGTGTACACAAAACCTTGCGCAAAAAACTCCGCAACAATCAAAGGGTGGTATCAAAACCGCCCTCTGACAATGAGGTTTTAGATTTTACCAACCAAATCCAAAGAAGGTGCCAAAGTCGCTTCACCAGGTGTCCATTTGGCTGGACATACTTCGCCTGGGTGTGCCGCAACGTACTGAGCCGCTTGAACTTTGCGCAACAACTCTTTCGCATCACGACCAATACCCAAGTCGTGAATTTCAGCGACTTTGATTTCGCCTTCAGGATTAATGACAAAGGTACCACGCAACGCCAAACCTTCTTCTTCAATCATCACGTCAAAGTTGCGTGTAATTACACCCGTTGGGTCACCGATCATTGGATAAGTGATTTTTTTGATGGTTTCAGACGCATCGTGCCATGCTTTATGCGTGAAATGCGTGTCGGTTGAAACCGAATAACATTCAACACCCAATTTTTGGAATTCTGGATACACATCCGCCAAATCGCCCAACTCAGTTGGACACACAAATGTGAAATCAGCTGGATAGAAAAATACCACAGACCATTTACCTTTCAAATCTGCGTCGCTCACGTCAACGAACGCACCATTGTGAAATGCAGTGGCTTTAAATGGCTTAACAGTAGAATTGATAATAGACATATAGACTCCTTTTAGGGTTAAAAACGTGTAAAAACACATGTACAACCGATTGAAATACATGAAAATTCATTTATCATCAATCGACTTGGCATCATTATAGCAAGAACCCCAAGCGAACACTATGATAGTTACATTGTATTTTTAAATATGATTGATAGTTTAATACTATTAATTATCGCAATACAAAACTTCAACTCAAAATCAACTGATGCAGGTTTACGCTGATTATCCTTGCACACTGGCGGCCATCTGATCACAATATTGCTGCAAATCTTCAGGCACATCTTGTGCACACAGACCACACTGTTGGTTACTCGGTACGGCGTAATCAATGAATTTTGGATAAGCCAGTTTGAGATGGGTCATGAGATCCACAAACTCAGCCAACGACTTATTCGCACCCAGTCGCGGATTGCGGTTTTTTTCCTGACCGATATTAGATACACGCCGTTCGTGATAGTCATGTCCTGGATAAACCAAAGTATCCTCTGGTAATGTGAATAATTTACCGCGTACACTATGGAATAAGTCCTGCGAACTGCCATTTTGAAAATCCGTACGACCACAGCCATCAATCAACAGTGCATCACCCGTGAAAATCCGCGCATCAACCAAAAAAGCGTGATGACCATCGGTATGCCCTGGGGTAAATAAAGGATCAACCTGCACTGCGCCCATATACAAAGGCACACCCTCAACCAAACCCACATCCTCACACGGTAATTGATCCACCGCAGGACAGGCAATTTGACTGCCCGTTTCACGCTTTAAGCGCAACGCCGCCGTCACATGATCCGCGTGAATGTGTGTATCCAAGGTGTACATCAGCTTCAAACCCAAGTCATGAATTAGGCTCAAATCGCGTTGCCACATCGGCAAAACGGGATCAATTAGCAAAGCCTGCCCCGTCTGCTCGCAACCAAGTAAATAGGTATAGGTACTGGAAATTGGCTCAAACAACTGACGAAAAATCATATCTTATTCCTTAAAATTATCCCTTAAAATAAAAGGGCAAACTTGCGTTTGCCCTATCTTAACCTTTTACTGAGATTTTCTCAAACCTTGGTGCAAGCCCTGCAGATCATACACATGAATTTGATGCAAGTGCTTCATGCCCTCAATCGCCGCTTCTGCCCCCGCGACCGTGGTTTGATAGGTGATGCGTTGCGCAATTGCGGTTTTACGAATCGATGATGAATCTGAAATCGCGGTTGTGGTTTCATCAACGGTGGTAAATACCAAGGCAACCTCACCATTTTTCATCGCATCAACGATGTGTGGGCGACCTTCTTTGACTTTGTTGATTTTCTCAACCGCAATACCCGCTTGCTGCAAATACGTCGCAGTACCGCCAGTGGCGCAAATCGTGTAGCCCAGTTCAATCAACTCTTTGGCCACTTTGGTCATGGCTGGTTTATCGCTGTCCTTAACACTGATAAACACCTTACCCGACGCTGGCAAACGCGATCCAGCAGCCAATTGCGATTTAAACAAAGCTTCACCAAAGGTTTTGCCCACACCCATGACTTCGCCCGTTGAACGCATTTCTGGCGAGAGCACTGGATCCACCCCAGGGAATTTATTGAACGGGAACACCGCTTCTTTGACACTAAAATACGGCGGAATGATTTCATCGGTGGCATTCAGTTCAGCCAAGGTTTTGCCCGCCATCACTTGCGCAGCGACTTTTGCCAAGGGGCGGCCAATCGCTTTGGATACAAACGGCACGGTGCGCGAGGCGCGCGGATTGACTTCAAGCACGTAAATCACATCCTTGCCGTCCTGTACTTGCACCGCAAACTGCACATTCATCAAGCCAATCACTTTCAACGCGCGTGCCATTTCAGCGGTTTGACGTTTGATTTCGGCAATCGTATCGGCTTTGAGATAATACGGTGGCAATGAGCACGCCGAGTCGCCCGAATGCACGCCTGCTTGCTCAATGTGTTCCATCACCGCGCCAATCAATACCTGCCCTGTCGCATCGCAAATACAATCCACGTCCGCCTCAATCGCATCATCAAGGAATCGGTCGAGTAACACAGGAGAATCGTTCGATACCTGCACCGCTTCGCGCATATAACGCTCCAACGCCGCTGGCTCATGCACGATTTCCATCGCACGACCACCCAATACATAGGAGGGGCGCACCACGAGCGGATAGCCAATTTCCTCAGCCAAACGCAACGCTTCGTCTTCGGCACGCGCGGTGCGGTTGGGTGGTTGACGCAAATTCAAATCATGCAACAACTTTTGAAAACGCTCGCGATCTTCTGCCAAGTCAATCGAATCGGGCGATGTACCGATAATCGGCACACCATTGCGCTCCAAATCCAAAGCGAGTTTCAAAGGCGTTTGTCCACCGTACTGAACAATCACGCCGAATGGTTTCTCAACATGAACGATTTCCAAAACATCTTCCAAAGTCAAAGACTCAAAATACAAACGGTCAGATGTGTCGTAATCGGTCGAAACGGTTTCTGGATTGCAGTTGACCATAATCGTTTCATAGCCATCATCACGCAAAGCGAGCGCGGCATGGACACAACAATAATCAAATTCAATCCCTTGTCCAATGCGGTTGGGTCCGCCGCCCAGAACCATGATTTTTTTCTTGTCGGTTGGGTTGGCTTCGCACTCAGAGTCATAGCATGAGTACATATAAGCGGTATTGGTTGCAAATTCGCCCGCGCAAGTGTCCACGCGTTTATACACAGGACGGATGCCATGCGCATGGCGCACCGCGCGTACTTCTGAATCTTTTACTTTAAGAATTTGTGCCAACCATCTGTCTGAAAAGCCTTTTTTCTTTAATTCACGCAAGTCATCTGCGTTGATTTGCTCTAAAGTCAATTGGGCAACGTACTGCTCCAACTTGACCAATTCCTCAATTTGCACCAAGAACCAACGGTCGATTTTCGAGTGGTTAAACACCTCATCCACACTCATGCCCATGCGGAAGGCATCCGCCACGAACAAAATTCGCTTGTCCTTAGGCTCACGAATCTCAGTGGTGATTTCGTTCAAATCGGTTGAAACGGGATTGAGTCCATCAATGCCAATTTCCAAACCGCGCAGGGCTTTTTGGAACGACTCTTGGAAGGTGCGCCCCATCGCCATCACCTCGCCGACTGATTTCATCTGTGTGGTCAGATGTGGGTCGGCTTCGCGGAATTTTTCAAACGCAAAGCGTGGGATTTTTGTCACCACATAATCAATCGATGGCTCGAACGACGCAGGCGTTTGCCCGCCTGTGATGTCGTTTTTCAACTCATCCAAAGTGTAGCCAATCGCCAGTTTCGCCGCGATTTTCGCAATCGGGAAACCCGTGGCTTTCGATGCCAACGCCGATGAGCGCGACACACGCGGATTCATCTCAATCACAATCATCCGTCCTGTATCGGGATTGACCGAAAACTGCACATTCGAGCCACCCGTATCCACGCCAATTTCGCGCAGTACCGCAAGACTCGCGTTACGCATGATTTGGTATTCTTTATCGGTCAAGGTCTGCGCTGGCGCAACGGTAATCGAGTCACCCGTGTGCACACCCATCGGGTCTAAGTTTTCAATTGAGCAGACGATGATGCAATTGTCTTTCTTGTCACGCACCACTTCCATCTCGTACTCTTTCCAACCGAGTAAAGACTCTTCAATCAGCAACTCATTGGTCGGAGATAAATCCAAACCACGGCGGCAAATCTCCTCAAACTCCTCACGATTGTACGCAATCCCACCGCCCGTACCGCCCATGGTGAACGATGGGCGAATTACGGTTGGATAACCCGAATTATTGTTCGCTTTGGCAATCATCGCGTGGACGGCAAAAGCCTCTTCCATGCTGTGCGCGATGCCCGACAATGCCGAACCCAAGCCGATTTTGGTCATCGCGTCTTTGAACTTCATGCGATCTTCGGCCTTGTCAATCGCTTCGGGCGACGCGCCAATGAGTTGCACATTGTGTTTCGCCAAAACGCCATGACGGAATAAATCCAAAGCGCAGTTCAACGCCGTTTGCCCACCCATGGTCGGCAAAATCGCGTCGGGTTTTTCGCGCTCAATGATTTTCTCAACCACCTCCCAAGTAATCGGCTCAATATAAGTCGCATCCGCCATCTCGGGGTCGGTCATAATCGTCGCAGGGTTTGAGTTCACAAGGATGACGCGATAGCCCTCCTCACGCAAGGCTTTACACGCCTGCGCCCCCGAGTAGTCAA
The DNA here is from genome assembly GCA_017986195.1 of Hydromonas sp. Classification (GTDB taxonomy): domain Bacteria; phylum Pseudomonadota; class Gammaproteobacteria; order Burkholderiales; family Burkholderiaceae; genus CTSOIL-112. The sequence continues at coordinate 6,083 of JAGNWC010000033.1, read as the reverse complement.
ACTCACACGCCTGCCCAATAATAATCGGCCCCGCGCCGATGATCAGGATGGATTTTAGGTCTTCACGTTTTGGCATTTTTTATACTCCGACTTTTTAATTCAATTATTCAAAATTCCTATCGCGTCATTGTGGGCTCGACCCGCAATCTCCTCGCAAGAAGATGCCGTGTCAAGCACGGCATGACGTTTCGTAGGGTGGGCTACCAAAAGCAATGCTTTTGCCCCACCGTTCTAATTCATTCTCAACTCACACAAAGGTGGGCAGTGCCCACCCTACCACTTCAACACGTAATGCGTAACTGCCCATTCGTCAATCTAATATTTAATATCTTTTTTCAGTGCCGTCAACTGCGTTACTAATTCTGGCAATTCATCTGTAATAATGCTCCACACCGTATCATCATCCACACCCAAATACCCATGAATCAATCGGTTGCGCGTCGCCACGATCATGCGCCATTGAATCTGTGGATATTTCGCACGAACCTCATCGGGAATATGCGTAGCCGCCTCTCCGATAAGCTCAACATTTCTGAGCGTTGCATCATAATTCAAACCACTGGTAACAAATGATTCTTGAGTCATACCTTCACAATAGACCATAGCATTGGTCGCGAATTTAAGCATATCGTCAATATAAAACCGCCATTCACGCTCAGACATCTTAGACATGAACCGCCTCCCGTTCAATAAAAGGACGCAACTCCGAACGCATCGCCTTATCCGTCACCAAATCCACAGGCAACTGCAACGCATCCTCTAAATAAAACTGCACACCAAAATACCGTTTGGCATTCGCCACATCATTAAAAGTCACCCACACATCCACATCGCTGTCGGCGCGGCGTGTATTGCGTACGGTCGAGCCAAACAAAGCCAAATCCACCACGCCAAAATGCTCAAACAAATATTGTTTAGACTGGCGTAATACCGCTAAAACCTGTTCACTTTGAGTCATTATGTATCCTTTTTCAATATTCATTCACGCTCGGCATTTACGTAGGGTGGGTCAGTGCTTTTCTGACCCACCAATGCACAGCGAACATTATGGGTCAATAAAACCGATTGACCCACCCTACTTGCTTGCTAATGCAGGCTACGCGCTGAATTAGTTCAAAAAGCTACTACCATTTTACAAATCAATGGCGTTTTTTTGTTCGGCTAGAATTGCCTCTACTAACTCTGGTGAATACCCTGATTTTTCGCATGCCAATTTAAGCGCATTTACATGAAATACCTCATAGGTATTTGAAGCCCCGCAATTAACGCACTTAACTATATCAGTTGATTTAGGTGAGTCAGGAAAGTCAAAAGTGTCACCATCACATTTGGCACATTGATATCCAAAATCATCACCTGTTTTATCAAAAGTTTTTATTTCCAGTTTTCCTGTGGTGTTCATACCTATACTCCAAAAATACATATCTACAATTTTCATGAAAGGATACTCAATCTCTCCTTTAATCTTTTGAGTATCATTTATCTTCTTCGAAATATTTTGAATTTCATTTTGATTTTTTCCACACCAATTCAATAATTCTTGAAAATGATTTTCAAAACAGCTTTCACTGAGTTTTGAATACTTCAGTTTAGCTTGTCGAATTCCTATTATAAAAAATTTATCGTATGCTGGGACACAACCCAAAGTACCCAATAAAATCTTAGTGATCAAAGTATCAGAAATACTTATGCCGTAAATCTCGTCGTTTAGTTTTTTGATTAGTCGAGACAATAACTTAATTTTGTCAGGGGTGAAATCTTGAAACTTAATCCCTCGCAAAACTTTGTATTCAGATTTAACAATTTCGCGGACAGCATTCTCATGTATTTTATAATCCTTTTTTAAAAGAAAAGAATTTCGCAACATTCCCCAACTTGCTAAATAGAATCCTAAGTGCAGACATGCCAAATCAATCTCAATTGAATCTCCATTGAAATAGTTGTAACAATGCTCCCAAGATTTAAACCTATGATTTTTATCATCAATAATTTTTTCATAAAAACCCATCACGGTTTTTTCAATTGATTCTCTATCATCCATTAAGTTTTCTTTCACCCTTCTCCCCCACAATCAACCCCATCCCCATCATCACCAAAACCATGCCCAATAGGTGATACCATTGGAACGATTCGTTCAGCAACAGCATCGACAGCACCACACCACTCACAGGCATCAGCGCAGTAAACACCGATGCGCTGCTGTTGGGCACTTGTTTAATCCCCGCGTGCATCAGCAATACCCCAAAAGCCGTGATGCCAACCCCTGTGTACACCACCAAGCCCCACACATACATCGGCACATGGCTAAAATCAAAGGTCAGCGCGTCGTACAGCGCAAATGGCACAAACAACACACTTGCCCCAGCGGTCAGTATCACCATCAGCCAAATACTCGGCAAGGGTCGGGATAGTAATTTTTGCGCCCCAAAAAACACACCCTCAAACAACACCGCACCTGCAATCAGCAGATTACCCAACCATACATTGGGTGCATTGTTTGTGACACCCGCATGCGCCTGCGCACCATACATATTCATCACCAAAGCACCTGCCAAGGCACAGATTAGAGCCACACCTCGTAGCCACGTCATGCGCTCGCTCAAAAACACCACGCCAAACAACATCATCGACAACGGGGTCGCACTGGTGATGATGCTCGCGTCAATCGCATTGGTGCGCTGCACGCCCCACAACAGCAGCAAACTAAACAAAAATATGCCGCAAAATATTTGGATAAACAAAATCCATTTATCGCGGGTGTTAATCGGTGGACACACCACCTTTTCGCCATGACGATTGCGCCAAAGCAATACCGCAATCAAAGCCAAACACGCCAAAAACTGCCGAAAAAACGAAGCCGTCATCACAGGGATGTTTGCCACAATCACCTTGCTCACCACAAACATACTGCCGATGAGCAGCATGGAGGCGGTCATTTGCGCATAGGCGAGTTTTTTCATTCATTCCAATCCATTGTATCTGTCATGCCGTGCTCGACACGGCATCTTCTTGCGAGGAGATTGCGGCGCAGTTAAAACTCAGCTCGCAATGACCAAACTTTTATTTCCCCAAAATTCCCAAATAACCCTGCATCGTCCACTCTATGCCCATCTGCAAGCATTCCACCACCAAGGCGTGTCCAATGGATACTTCTAAAATATTCGGTATCTCGATAAAGCGCGCTAAATTCTCTAAATTCAAATCATGCCCTGCGTTCACCCCCAAACCAGCGTCTTGAGCAATTTTTGCTGCACGCGCAAATTGTGTCCACACCGCATCATTGTCTGCTGTGCCATAGGTTTCTGCATAGGGCTCGGTGTACAACTCCACCCGCTGCGCACCCAATTCTTTTGCCAGTGCAATATCGGGGTTGTCATAATCGACAAACAAACTCACGCGGATGCCGTGCGCATTCAAATCCGCGCACACGCCGCGCAAAAATTCGGCATCGCGTGCCAAATCCCAACCATGATCCGAGGTGACTTGGTTCGGGTCATCGGGCACGAGGGTGCATTGCGCTGGTCGAACCGCTTTGACCACATTGAGAAACTCCGTAGTCGGATTGCCTTCAATGTTCAATTCTTTGCCGTGCTTATCGCACAATGCTTTCAGTTCGTGCGCATCCGAGTAGCGCGCATGACGCTGGTCAGGACGCGGATGCAGGGTAATACCGTGCGCACCGAGGTTTAAAAATTGCTCTGAAAATGCCACCACATCGGGAAAGTTGCGCCCACGGGAGTTGCGTATCAAAGCGATTTTATTGATGTTTACCGATAGTTGGGTCATTAATTATTCCAAAATTTTTTAAAAAATTAGTCATTGCGACCCTCGAATGATTTTATCGAGGGGAAGCAATCCAGCGGTGTCTATTGTATGGATTGCTTCGCGATAAAACTGCTCGCAATGACAACCGTAGCGTGGGCAATGCACCCTACCTCAAATGATTCGGAGATTGCGGGTCAAGCACGCAATGACATATTTTCACTCCAAAGTCGCCGTCGCCAATTTCGCGCCAAAGCCGACAAACAATGCGCCCACCGCACCCGTGCCTGTGACCATCCACAACGGTCTTGCACGAAACGCATTTGCCAAGCGCGCGCCTGCAAAAATCAACACCGACAAGTACACAAAACTAAAAAACTGCAATATCAAGGCCAAAATCGTGAATGCCAAATACGGGTGCGAAGCATCGGGACGCACAAAATTCACAAAAAAAGATACGAGGAACAAAATCGCTTTGGGGTTAATCAAACTCACCAACAGGGCTTTAATAAAGGGCGAACCGTTGGCGGTATCTTGATTCACACCTTGACCATGTTGCCCATCGATGGTGGTGTTCTGCTCCAATAAAGTTTGAGCCGAAATATTCGCGCGATTTTTCCAGATACCATACGCACCCATCAGCATTTTGATACCAAGGTACCCCAAATACACGCCACCGATGGTTTTTAAGATCAAAAACAATTGCGGTGCGGTTTTCAGCACGGTCGCCGCACCCAAAGTCGCGAGCACCATCAAAATGGTATCGCCGACAAACACGCCAAATGCCGCGCTGTAACCACGACGCACACCCTGCCCTGCGGCAACCGCAAGCGTGTACATCGAATTGGGTCCAGGCAGCAATATCACGGCAATCACGCCGATGACATAGGTGGTCAGGTCAGTGATGCCAAACATTAATTTTTGCTCGCCGTCATATTCTCAACAAAACGATCAAACATGTACGCAATATCATGCGGACCCGGTGAGGCTTCTGGGTGTCCTTGGAATGAGAATGCGGGTTTGTCGGTAAACGTGATGCCTTGCAGAGAACCATCAAACAAAGACACATGCGTTACGCGCACATTCGCGGGCAAGGTGGTTTCGTCCGCCGCAAAGCCGTGGTTTTGCGAGGTAATCGATACGCGCCCTGTGTCCAAATCTTTCACAGGATGGTTCGCGCCGTGGTGACCAAATTTCATTTTCAGGGTTTTTGCCCCTGCCGCCAAAGCTAAAATTTGATGCCCCAAACAAATGCCAAATACAGGCAGGTTTTTATCAAGGAATTCGCGCGTCGCGTTAATTGCATAGTCACATGGCTCAGGATCCCCAGGACCATTGCTCAAAAACACGCCATCGGGATTCATCGCCAATACTTCGGATGCAGGCGTTTGCGCAGGCACAACCGTGATGTCACAACCGCGCTCAGCGAGCATGCGCAGGATATTGCGCTTGACGCCAAAGTCGTATGCCACGACTTTGAATTTTGGGTTGGTTTGTGCGCCAAAACCCTTACCGAGTTGCCACTCGGTTTCTGTCCATTCATATGCCGTTGTACAACTCACGACCTTCGCCAAATCTTGTCCCGCCATACCGCCAAAGCCTTTGGCCAAGGTTTTGGCTTGCTCAACGTCATCGCCTATCAGAATACAACCGCCCTGCGCGCCTTTTTCGCGCAGTACACGAGTCAACGCACGGGTGTCAATGCCTGCAATCGCGACGATGCTGTTCGCTTTCAAATAGTCGGACAAAGATTGTTCGGCGCGAAAGTTGCTCACAATCACGGGTAAGTCCTTGATAATCAAGCCCGCTGCATAAACTTTATCCGCTTCCACATCCTCGCTGTTCACGCCGACATTGCCAATATGCGGATAAGTGAGCGTGACCATTTGTCCTGTGTATGAAGGGTCAGTGAGGATTTCTTGATAACCTGTCATCGCGGTATTGAACACCACTTCGGCAACCACATGCCCCGTTGCACCGATGCCATAACCTTGAAACACCGTGCCATCGGTCAGTGCCAAAATCGCTTTGGGAAATTGGGAAGAAAATATGGGTAACACGTGACACTCCTTAACTGTTTTTACAATGATTTGGCTTGATATAAAAATCAATAGCCCGAAAAAAAGCCGCCCTTCCAATCACTGTGTGATGTGTGGTGGCGGCTTGTTTGCCGAAGTATCATCGGTCTTTCTTTTTTATCATCGCGCAATACGTTTGCTTAAAAATTGAATCTGCGAGATTCTAACAGAAAATAAGTCCAAAGACTGGACTAATTACGTGATTTCCTCCACTCGATGGCACGCAATTTGTCTGCCTGCAAA
>JAGNWC010000032.1 GCA_017986195.1 Hydromonas sp. | reverse complement strand
GCAAACATATTGACATACGCGAGCAGATGATGACCAAAGGTAATCGGTTGCGCCACTTGTAGATGAGTGAACCCCGGTAAAATCGTCGCGGCTTCGCGCTCAGCGACATCAAGCAGACCTGAACGCAAATTCGATAACGCCACAATGATGTCGTCAATTTGGGCGCGCAACCACAGGCGAATGTCGGTGGCGACTTGATCATTGCGCGAGCGACCTGTGTGCAGACGTTTGCCCGCCATGCCGACGAGTGCGGTTAAGCGCGCTTCAATGTTTAAGTGAACATCTTCTAAATCCAATTGCCATTCAAATATACCCGCTTGAATTTCACTTTCAATTTGATTCAAACCGCGTTGAATGTCGGCAAAATCTTGCTCAGAGATGATGTTTTGTTCAGACAGCATTTGTGCGTGCGCCAAAGAACCTGTAATATCGAACAATGCCAAGCGTTTGTCGAAAAATACCGAAGCGGTATAGCGTTTGACCAATTCGCTCATCGGTTCTGAGAACAGTGCGGACCAGCCTGCGGACTTATTGTGGAGTTGGGAGTTTGAAGTTTGATGGTTCATGGTTGACCTTTGTTAAAACAAACCAGTATTTTAAAGCAAATAACGCGCGCACGCCTTTAAGATTGCGCGTATGACGCATTCAATGCAAATACAACGGACATCAATAACATCGCTGAAAAAAGTTTAAAAATAAAAAAATCAACAATGCTAAGTAAGTCCCTGATTTTACGTGGGTTTGCGCCATAAAATGCGCGCAATGCCCCATCAATCTTGAATTTGAGAAAAACAAAAATCAGCAAATGGCTTGACGCAGTCATTCAAAGTGTGATTTAATTCGCCCTGTTGTGAATGACCTCGGAGCCTTGATTGGTACGGATTGCGCGCAAAGTAGCACGATCATCCAGTTGAAGGATAGCAAAAACTTAGCAGGTGGAGATTAATACATGAATAAGTCAGAATTAGTAGATTTCATTGCGGGTGAAGCAGAAATTTCAAAAGCAGCAGCAGGTCGTGCATTGGACGCAGTAACGACTGCGGTAAAGAAAACTTTGAAAAAAGGTGGCACTGTCACTTTGGTTGGTTTTGGTACATTTTCAGTGGGCAAACGTGCGGCGCGCATTGGTCGTAACCCACAAACTGGCGCGGAAATTAAAATCAAGGCAGCTAAAGTGCCTAAGTTCCGTCCAGGTAAAGCATTGAAAGAAGCAGTAAACTAATTGATTGTAAGATTGGGTGTTTAGCTCAGTTGGTAGAGCGGCGCCCTTACAAGGCGTAGGTCGGGAGTTCGAGCCTCTCAACACCCACCAGTCTTAGAGTTGTTTTAGTTTTAGATTTGGTTTTAGATTTTTGTAGTGATGGTTTTGGAGTGGTAGCTCAGTTGGTTAGAGTATCGGCCTGTCACGCCGAGGGTCGCGGGTTCGAGCCCCGTCCGCTCCGCCAAGTTGTCAGGCAAAAAAACGAGCCTTGCTCGTTTTTTTGTTCCCTCAAAAAGGGATGCGTTGTTTTGTAGTAGCCGTTCAGTTGTATGCGGGTGTTTAGCTCAGTTGGTAGAGCGGCGCCCTTACAAGGCGTAGGTCGGGAGTTCGAGCCTCTCAACACCCACCACGCATATGATTCGAACGTGTTTTGGAGTGGTAGCTCAGTTGGTTAGAGTATCGGCCTGTCACGCCGAGGGTCGCGGGTTCGAGCCCCGTCCGCTCCGCCAGTATTAACAAGAAAGGTGAACTTCGGTTCGCCTTTTTTGTTGCGCTCCGATATAATGTCGGTTCTTTCATGGACAAATAACCCTGCCATACTTTCAATATCAAAAAAGGTTCAATATGTTTGATTTCGTGCGCACGCACCAACGTTGGTTGCAAGTAATTTTACTGTTTTTGGTACTGCCTGCTTTTGTGTTGACGGGCGTGGCAACATTTGATGGTGGTTCAAACAGTGCCGATACCGTGGCGCAAGTAGGTGAGCGTCAAATCACGCAACGCGAGTTTGCTGCACGTTATCAAAGCATGATAGAAACCGCGCGTGCGCAAGCAGGTGAGAATTTTGATGCGACGATGTTTCAAAAACCAGAAACCCAAGCCGCCTTTCTCACGCAATTGGTCAATGAAGCACTGATTGAAGACATGATTACAACTGGGCAGATGACTGCGACGGATACTGAAGTCGCTCAAACCTTGGCCAAAATGCAAGGCATGCCCAAAAATGCTCAGGGTGAAATTGATGTGCCTGCATATCAAGCGATATTGGCGCAGCAGGGTTTGACCCAAGCCCAACATCAGCAAGGTGTGCGCGCAGATTTGGTCAAAAGACAATTGGCTCCTGCATACACTGCGCTGAATTTACCCGTGAGTGCTGAATTCATGAAGCGGTTTTTTGCCAATGTGCGCACCGTGGAAATCAAACCTGTCGATTTAACGCCGTATATGGCAAAAGCAGACGTGAATGCAACGCAAGTTCAAACTTACTACGAACAAAATAAAATGCAGTTCGCAACGCCTGACCTGTTTGATGTTGAATACACCTTGATTCCCGTGTCGGGCACGACTGTCGAGGGCGTTACCGATGAGGATATTAAATCGGTGTTTGGCAAAGATGCAACTGCAGAACAATTGGATAAAGTGCGCAAAGACCCCACACAAATCAAGGTCGTGATTGATAAAGTGGTGGTGAAAAAGCGTGCAGCAGAGATTGACGCGCAGGTGAGCAAATCACCGCAGGATGTCGCCGCGGTTGCCAAAGCATTTAAAACAACGGTACAAAAAGTAGTCGGTCTCACGCGCAACGTTGAGGCAAACACACCGGCGTTGTTTAAAGATACCAAGGTGCGTGAAGCGATTTTGAATGGTACGCAAGCCCAATCCAAAGCAATTGCACCCGTGATGGCACTGGATTCGGGTGAGTTGTTGGTGGCGCGAGTGAGTGCTTACCAAGCGGCAGGGACGCGCTCGTTTGATGAAGTGAAAGCCGAGATTGAGCAACAATTGCGTCGTGAGGCTGCTGTTGCGCTTGCAAGTGATGAGACTCAAAAATCATTGAGTGGTTTTTCTGCAGGCACATCAATTGGCAAGCCACAGTCCGTATCATGGTTGTTTGACAATCAAGTATCAGAAGCGATTGCCCTCAAGGCGATGAGCTTGCCTGCTAAAGACTTTCCCACTTTGGCCGTGGTTTCAGACAAAAACAGTGTGTCCCTTATTCGAGTGATTAAGGAACAACCCCTTCCACCCGCTGAGATGAATTTGGTTGCCCAATGGGCACAAAGCAATTGGGCAGGGACTGCAGATGGTTTGGCGTTTAATGCGTATATGAGCGCTTTGCGTGAGCGCATGGGTGTAAAGATATATCCTGAGCGGATTAAACTGGCTGCACAATAATTTCATCAATCTCTTGAACGCGCTCATATTCAATGGGCGTGTTTGCATTTTTAAAGTGTTTTTTAGTTCATCAAATTGGAGTCACCGTGTTATCAGCCGTTAATATTACCCAGCAGTTTGGCGCAAAGCCATTGTTCGAAAACATCAATGTTAAATTCGGTGAAGGCAACCGTTACGGTTTGATTGGCGCGAATGGCTGCGGTAAATCCACTTTGATGAAAATTTTGGGTGGTGACTTGGAACCTTCGGCAGGTCAGGTGGTGATTGAGCCCAACGTGCGCTTGGGTAAATTGCGCCAAGACCAATTCGCGTATGAAGATATGCGCGTGTTGGATGTCGTGCTGATGGGGCATACTGAGATGTGGGCGGCGATGACTGAGCGTGACGCGATTTACGCCAATCTGGAAGCGACCGAAGACGACTATATGCGTGCGGCAGAACTTGAAGGCGTGTTTGCGCAGTTTGATGGCTATACTGCCGAAGCGCGTGCAGGCGAGTTATTGCTCGGCGTGGGTTTGCCGATTGAATTGCATCAAGGTTTGATGAGTGCGGTTGCACCAGGTTTGAAAGTACGGGTGTTGTTGGCGCAAGCCTTGTTCTCAAACCCGGACGTATTGTTGCTCGATGAGCCAACCAATAACTTGGACATCGACACGATTCGTTGGTTAGAGGGTGTGATTAACGAGCGCGATTCAACCATGATTATTATTTCGCATGACCGACATTTTCTCAATGCGGTCTGCACCCACATGGCGGATATGGACTATGGCACATTGACGGTGTATGCGGGCAATTATGATGATTACAGCCTCGCATCAGCCGAGGCGCGTGCGCGTCAAATGGCAAGTAATTCAAAGGCCAAAGAGCGCATTGCCGAATTACAAGAGTTCGTAGCACGTTTCTCGGCGAATAAGTCCAAAGCCTCACAAGCGACTTCGCGCCAAAAAATGATTCAAAAAATCAAAGCGGACACTGTGGAAATGAAGCCATCGTCGCGTCAAAATCCGTATATTATTTTTGAGCAAAACAAAGTATTGCACCGTTTGGCATTGGAAGTTGAGCACATCAGTAAAACGTTTGATCGCCCGATTGTCAGCAAATTTAGCACCATGGTCGATGCGGGCGATAAAATCGCCATCATTGGTGGCAACGGCGTGGGTAAAACCACTTTATTGCGCATCTTGCAGGGCGAACTTGCGCCCGACAGTGGCACGGTCAAATGGTCAGAAAATGCTGACGTGGGCTATATGGCGCAGGATGTGGCCGAACATTTTGATTCAGATGAAACAGTGATGGAGTGGATGGGCAATTATCGCCAAGCAGGTGATGATGACCAAGCGATTCGTGGCGTGCTAGGTAAATTACTGTTCTCAGGTGAAGATGTCGGCAAAGCAGTTAAAGTGTTGTCGGGTGGTGAAAAACACCGCATGAGTTTTGGTCGCTTGATTTTGGGTCGTCACAATGTACTGATGCTCGATGAACCAACCAACCATTTGGATATGGAATCCATCGAGTCGTTGCAATTGGCTTTAGAGAAATATAAAGGCACAGTATTCATCGTCTCGCATGACCGTCAATTTATTGATAACGTCGCCACGCGCGTGATTGAAGTCAAAGGCGACGGTACGATTGTTGATTTCCGTGGCGATTATGAAGAATATTTAGATAGCCAAGGAATTGAAGGGTAGAATACCGCAAATCATAGACAGCAGGAGACATCATGCCAGTGCTTCAACTCATCGCTCCATCGGGCAACCCGCATGACCGCAACGCAGTAGCGCGTGGCGTCGACTACTTCACGCGCCAAGGCTGGCGCGTCACAGGGCAAGCCTGCGCGTTGCGCCAAATGCAACGCTTTGCGGGCACAGATGAGGAGCGTTTGCATGAAATCAACAGCCTCACGCGTTTTATCAATCCAACTGAAGAACTCAAATCCAAACGCCCCGACTTGGTGATGGCATTGCGTGGTGGCTATGGCTTATCGCGCTTGCTCGATCGCATTGACTATGCAGAAATTGCCAAGGCAAAATTGTGCTTTATGGGGCACAGTGACTTCACTGCATTTAATTTAGCTTATCTCGCGCAGGCAGGCATGCCTTCGTACAATGGTCCGATGATGAGTTACGATTTTGGCGCGGACACGCCCTCAAAATTCATGCTGTCGCATTTTTGGAATTTACTCAACCACGGTGAAGACACCATCTCAGTGAAAATCGCGCAACCGTATACCTTCAATGTCAATAAAACTTTGTGGGGTGGTAATCTCACCATGATTAACCAACTCATTGGCACGCCGTATTTGCCAAACATCGAGGGTGGGATATTGTTCTTAGAAGACATCAACGAGCATCCCTATCGGATTGAGCGCAATCTGTATCAACTGCGCGACGCAGGCATATTGGAACAACAATCTGCGATACTGCTGGGGCAATTCAATGGTTTTCAGTTGTATGATTCAGACGCGGGCTATGATTTCGGTGCAATGGTTGAGCACTTCCGCTCGCGTTGTGATGTGCCGATTTTAACGGGTTTGCCCTATGGTCACGTGCGCGAAAAAGCCACCTTACCTGTTGGACAAAAAGCGCAATTGCGTGTGCAGGGCGAGGCGGGATTTGAGTTGGTAGTGCGTGCGATTGCTTGCGTTTAAAATCGGTGTCACCGATTTTTGACTCAACGCAAATAATAAGTGGTGCGCAAAACCGTAATTCGTGCGATATAACCCTGCGTTTCATTGGGCATTTTGTTCAAGCGAAATTTTGAGTAGTTGCTTTCGGTATCGCCCTTCTTCGGTTTGACATATTGGTCAACATTGCCCAAGCCCCAATTGTAGGCAGCTAAGGTCAACTCCAAATTTTTATCGTAGCGTATGTACAATTGGCTCAAATATTTTGCAGCGGCAATGGCCGAGCCTTGTGGGTGGGTGCGGTCATCTAACCCCATGTCTTTAGCCGTTGGGAGCATAAACTGAAACAAACCCTTTGCGCCTGCGTGGCTCTGCGCTTGTGGGTCACCCGCGGATTCTTGGTGCATGACCGCAGAGAGCAATCCTTTGGGGAGTTTGTATTCTTGCTCCAAAGCTTCTAATTTTAATTCGTCGCGCCACTTATACACACGCAGTGCCACCGCATCATCACCCGAGCGGTAACCCAATTCGCGCAGTACTGGCCACAGCACAAACATAGCAACCAAAAATAAAACCGTCATCAGCAGCCACTGAACGCGTTTTTTAGGGGTATTGGTATGGATGTGCGTCATGTATGTGCATTTTTTTGGGGGTCAATCGAGAGTATTTCATCGGGCGTATTTTACCCAAAAAAACATAACGCATGGTGCTGAAAAAATCAGATGTCATGGCTGTCGAATCAACGCTTTGGTTAGTTTTGTGGTGTCTAATCGCCCCTCACACAGCACACGATGTCCTGCGTTGGTTAACACGGGAATGCGCATCTCATACTGAGTCTTATATTCGGGTATCTCTTCAATATCCACCCAAATCAACTCGAAATCTAATTGATTCTGAACGCAGTACACGCGCAAATCAGCCCACATGTCATGGCATAGATGGCAAGTTTCGCGCCCGTATAAATACAAAGCAGGTTTATTCATGTGCCGTAAGACTAACGAACTGACGCGCATTGTCCCGAATAATATAGAGCACCACTGAATCGCCATCATTCAAGTTTTGTGCGATTTGGTTGAACTGAGCGGTGCTGATCAGTGGTATTTTATTGACGCTGATAATCCAATCACCTACCTGTAACTCATTGCTTGGTCCATCACTTTTTACTTCGGTGATCAGTACGCCGCCGCTGATATCGACTGCATTTTTCTGAGCGGTGGACAATGTGCGGGTACGCAAACCCAATTTACGCCAAGACCATGAGGCAACGGCAGCGTTTAATTTTGGACCAACCAGTTGTAATTCAATTCGTTCGCCTGCGCGAAAAACCGTCAATCGTGCTTGATGATCTTGGCGTAAAAAGTCAGGTAACGCGTTTAAATCAGTGGCTCCAACCACCCTTTGTGACTCAAGCGATACGATCACATCATTTTTAAGTAGACCTGCTTTTGCCGCCATACTGCTTGGTCGTACTTGCAGCACAATCGCTCCAGACGCATTGGGCAAACCCAGTGCTGCGTCTTCGGATTGATTCATGTCTGTGGCAGAGAATCCAATGTAGGACATAGAGTTGAAGGTTGCTGAGTGTGTATCAAAGCCATCCGAAGTGAGTTTAGCGAGCATGGGGTGGCGAAATAAATTCAGCGCGGTTTTCATGCGCGTCGAATTGATACCCAGTACTTGACCATAAACATTGAGTAGCGGACCACCACTGTTTTCAGGTGAAACATCCACATCGCTGACCAAACCAACCCCTGGAGTTTGCTCGGGCGTGCTGACAATTACCCCAACCGATGTCCCGCGTTTTTTAGCACCGATGGCAATCACCCCTTCACCTTCTTCGACCTGCTGTGCCAATGTGAGCGCGGGCAAGTTGTTGGCACGGATGCGCAACAATGCCACATCATTTTTCGGATCGCTGCGTGTGATGGTGGCTTTAAATTGGCGAGCATCTGCTAAAATGACCATCACTTCGTGCGCGCCCTTGACCCAGTGGTGGTTGGTCGCGATTTGTCCGTTGCTGCTGATGATGAAGCCACTGCCACTGATGCGTTTTTTAATCACAGGGGCTGCACGGGTGTTCTTGGCTGCTGGATTGTCGAGTAAAATCGATGATAGAGAGCGGTATACGGGATCGTCGGAGATGTCTTTGTACTGCTCTGGAATTTTGATTTTAACCCATTGAATGCCTTGTACCTGAACGATGGCTGCAGCACTGTCATTGACCAATTGGTTGACATTGACAACTGCATAAGCGACATTACATGCGCACGCGATGAGCCAAGCACTTAACAGTGCGTGAAAAGTAAGGCAAAATTCACGAGCGTGGTTTCGTTTAAATGGCATGATGGCAATAAAGTGTCTAAGGATAATGGTCGCTGTACTTTCAGTTACCCATGTTTGTATTTATGTTCTTTGTTTATTATAGCAAGGATTGGTCATAAGTCTTTACATAGAATGGTCAAATTTTCGCATCAAAATGGCGCATAAAAAAGCCACGCAAAAGCATGGCTTCCAAACGGTTTTATCCGTGCATAGCAAATAAATCGTTATGCGGCAAAATTTTTCGCCACAAAGTTCCAGTTAACCAAGTTCCAAAAACTTTCAACATACTTAGGACGTGCGTTGCGATAATCGATGTAGTAAGCGTGTTCCCACACGTCACAAGTCAACAATGCGGTGTTGTCAGTGGTTAGCGGTGTGGCTGCGTTTGAAGTCGATACCAAGTCCAACTCACCCGCAGGGGTTTTCACCAACCAAGCCCAACCAGAACCAAAAGTGGTTACTGCGCATTTGGTGAAGGCTTCTTTGAAGGCTTCAAACGAGCCCCATTTGGCGTTGATGGCATCAAGCAGTGCGCCAGTTGGTGCGCCACCAGCGTTTGGTGCCAAACTGTTCCAATAAAACGTATGGTTCCAAACTTGCGCTGCGTTGTTAAAAATACCACCTGAAGATTTCTTAATAATTTCTTCGAGCGTTGCGTTTTCAAACTCAGTGCCTTTAATCAAACCATTGAGGTTGGTCGCGTAAGTTTGGTGGTGTTTTCCATAATGAAATTCTAAAGTCTCAGCCGAAATGTGGGGTGCAAGCGCATCCATTGCGTAGGGTAAAGCGGGTAAAGTATGTTCCATTTTTTTGTCCTCTCGGTTTTATTCTGTTTCGGTATGATTGACCGTGCCAATCACGCGTCCACGCGCCAGTCGAATGGCAATACCATCTCCTGCACGCAGTGCACTCGCATTATAAACGATGTCCCCGTTTTGTGTTTGCACGTAGGCAAAACCCCTGTTCAAGACGTTTTCGGGGTTGAGTTGGTTCAGATGTTGCGCCGCGTTGCCAATGGAATGCGCGTATGTTTGCAATAAACGTTGGTGTGCTTGCCGCAATTGCCCTTGTTGGTGTCGCAAGGTTTGGGTCTGTAGGCTCAGGGTAGGACGGGTACGTTGAAAACCTTGTGCAGCGTACTCATGGCGACGCTTGTGATTTTCAAATTGTGTGGCCATGCTGTTTTGCAAACGCTGTGTCAAGTGTTGTAAGTGTGTGGATTGTTGATAAAGTCGTTGCGCAGGGGTGAGCAATTGTGCGGTCGCGCGGTCTAAACTTTGCTCGGCTTGCGCGAGTGTGTGCGCCATGTTGCGTTGCAGGGTACGCAATTGATTGGACAAAATCTCATGCCAATCGTCATGCGTGGGCGAACTGATGAGTTCGGCAGCAGCGGTGGGTGTGGCGGCGCGCACATCGGCAACGAAATCGGCAATTGTGGTGTCGGTTTCGTGTCCCACGCCGCTGATGATTGGCAGTCGGCTGTTGAATATCGCGTGTGCCACTTCGGGTTCATTAAACGCCCACAAGTCCTCCAAACTACCGCCACCACGGATGATGAGCAAGGCTTCTAAATCAGGGCTCTGGTTTGCCAGCGCAATCGCACGGGCAATTTGCCCAGCTGCCAGCTCGCCTTGCACCAGAGTGGGGTATATGTGCAGTTGGATGTGGGGTGCGCGGCGTGCCAAAGTGTGCGCCACATCACGCAATGCGGCGGCTTGTGGGGAGGTGACGATGCCGATTTTACGAACAAACGTGGGTAGAACTTTTTTGTGTTTGCTGTCGAATAAACCCTGTTGTGCCAAGTCTTCTTTGAGTTTGATAAAGCGTTCGTACAAAGTACCCAAACCCGCAGGGCGCATGGATTCAACCGTGAGTTGAAAGTCGCCGCGCGCAGCATACAAACCCACACTGACATAGGCTTGCACCGCGTCGCCCTCGCGCGGTTGCCATTTGAGCAAAGCCGCTTTTTGGCGAAACATCACTGCGCGCGCTTGGGCATTTTCGTCTTTGAGCGAAAAATACCAGTGCCCACTGGGGTATTGTTTGAGATTGGATATTTCGCCTTGCACCCACGGCAAGGGTACATTGCGCTCCAATAATGTGGCGACGCGTTGGTTGAGTTCGGAAATGCTCAGGGTATTGGGGGACATAGGGCATGGCATTCAATTAGATGACGCATTGTATCAGTTCGCACGCGCAGATTTTGGTGGAATCCAATTGTATGAATAAAGTCGGCATATTTTACTGAAACTGTGGATAAATCGCGTATAATCTGAAATGAATTTTTTTACTTTTTTGTGGAGTGGGTATGAGTTACGAAAATAAAGACGAAGATCAAAAGTTTGCCTTAATCGTTTTGGGTGGCATTATCACAGCAGTGGTTGTCGGGGTTTTGGCGTTGTGCACATTGGTGGGTGTTGGTGGTGGCGATTCAGCGAATGCGCAAAAGGCCGATGCCTCAGCAATGGTAGCACCAGCGGTTTTGACCACGACAGCAGGTGCGGTAAGCGTTGCTGCTGATGAAGCCAAAGTGGTGGTGGAAAACGGCGTGGTGAAGTTCTACTTTGCATCTGGCAAAGCGGACTTGGCAACTGGCGCGAATGAGGCCTTGGCTGAAGTGGTTAAAGGCGTTAAAGCGGGTCAAAAAGCCGTGGTATCAGGCTTTCACGACAACACAGGTAATTTGGCAGCCAATCAAGAGTTGGCGAAACAGCGTGCCATCTCTGTGCGCGACACCTTGGTTGCTTTGGGTGTGCCTGCCGATAGCATCGAATTGAAAAAACCAGAGAATGCAGAAGGCACTGGCGATAATGCGCAAGCGCGTCGCGTAGAAGTGGTTTTGG
>JAGNWC010000132.1 GCA_017986195.1 Hydromonas sp. | reverse complement strand
AAAATGCCTCGTGGGTGATGGCGGGTGAATTGGTTGAAACCTCGCGTCTGTTCGCACGCACGATTGCGAAAATCGAGGTCAAATGGTTGGAGCAAATTGCGCCGCATTTATTGAATAAAACCTACTCCGAGCCGCGTTGGCGTAAAAAATCGGGGCAGGTGCAGGCGGATGAACGCGCAACGCTGTATGGTTTGGTGGTGTACAGCGCGCGCCCTGTGAGTTATGCACGCATCAATCCAGCTGAGGCGCGTGAGATTTTCATTCGTGATGGCGTGGCGCAACACGAGATAGAAGGACGTTTTCCGTTCATTGCGCACAACACCCAACTCATCAACCAAATTGAAAAGTTGGA
Source organism: Hydromonas sp. (assembly GCA_017986195.1). Classification (GTDB taxonomy): domain Bacteria; phylum Pseudomonadota; class Gammaproteobacteria; order Burkholderiales; family Burkholderiaceae; genus CTSOIL-112. The sequence continues at coordinate 3,378 of JAGNWC010000132.1, read as the reverse complement.
GCACAAATCGCGCCGCCAAGATGTGTTGGTCGATGATGAACTGATCGTTGCCTTTTATGATTCAGTCATTCCAAAACACATTTGCGACACACGCGCTTTGCAAAAATGGCACGACACATTGATTAAAACCGAGCCGAAAAAACTGTATCTGTCGCGTGAGGAACTCATGCGCCACGAAGCCGCAGGCGTGACCAGCGAGGTTTTTCCGAAAGCCATGAATATCGGTGGTGTCGATTGCGCGCTGACTTATCATTTTGAACCTGGCTCGCACCGCGACGGCGTGACGTTGGCTGTGCCGATGACCGTGCTTAATTTTGTCTCACCAACGCAGGTCGAATGGTTGGTTGCGGGCATGATTAAGGAAAAAGTGCAGGCATTGCTCAAATCCTTGCCACAAAAGTTGCGCCGTCATTGCGTGCCGCTGCCCGAATTCACACAGGATTTTGTCGATTGGGCGCATACAGAGCGCAAAACAGGGCAAGTGCCTCTGATGGACGCGCTGATTGAATACGTGCGTTTGAAAACCATGCAGCAACTCAAAATCAGTGACTTTAAACTCGAAACCCTGTCACCGCACTCGTTTATGAATTTCAAATTGCTCGATGAATATGGTCGACAGATTGAGATGAGCCGAAATTTAAATCTGCTGCGTCAACACTTTGGCAATCAAGCGCGCGCGAGTTTTCAGAACACGGTGCAAGACAACTTACAGCAGGTTAAACAACAGATTCAAGCCGAAGCATCGGACGGCAAACGATTGGGCACTCAAGCAAACAGCGCGCTCAATGTGCAAAACTCGAAAATCGTGACATGGAATTTTGGGCAATTGCCTGAATTGATGAGTTTGCAAAAAGGCAAGCAAATCTTATTTGGCTATCCTGCCTTGCAAGATATGGATACGCATTGCGAGTTGACGGTGTGGGATGATGAGGTGCAAGCGCGAGCGGTTCATGCCAAAGGCATCCTGCGCTTGGTGCGCATTGCGCTTAAGGAGAATCTCAAACATTTGGAAAAGAACATCCCTGATGCCACGCAAATCGGCATGTTGTATGTCGGTTTGACGGGCGGTACATTGGAGCAAGTCAAGACCGACATACTCACAGTGAGTTTGCGCCGAGCGTGTCAACTCGACGATGCCAAACACCAGCCCATCGATGATGCGAGTTTCAATGCAATGATTGCGAATGCGAAAACCCGTTTGGGACTGATTGTGCAGGAGGTCGGGCGATTGGTTTTGCAACTATTGAGTGAATGGCAAAACGCGCAAAAAAAATTGAATGGCATCAAAATTCATGCCAATCAACACAAAGACATCAGTGAGCAAATCGCGCAACTGACACAAAAAGGCTTTATCGAACAGACCGCCTATGCGCAACTGAGCCACTACCCGCGCTACTTCAAAGCGATGGTCATGCGTTGTGATAAACTCAAAAGTGGCATTGAGCGCGACACGCAACTGATGCGTGACATGCTGCCTTTGATGCTCAATTGGCAACGTGAATACAATGCGCAACGCACTCAAGGCGAACACAGTGTGGATGCGCGGTTGATTGAATTTCGCTGGTTGCTCGAAGAATTGCGGGTGGGTTTGTTTGCACAGGAATTGCGCACGCCAATGCCGGTGTCGATTAAACGCTTATATAAAGTTTGGGAAGCGATGGCGCGTTGAATTCAATCATTTGGCACGATTGGCGATGGTCGTGCTTGTGTGATAATGGCGATACGTTCAAAACAAATAGAGGACATTATGAAACGCATTTTTCAAGCTTTAAGCCGCGCATTGAGTTTGATGTTGACACCACGCGTGTGGTTGTTGATTTGGAAGCCTGCTTTGTTTTCGGTATTGTTTTGGTTGGTTTTGGTGTTGACGGTTGGACTGGTTTGGGGCGATGAGATTAAAGCGGTCGCGATGGATGCGCGCAATTGGGTTGATGGGCAGTGGACAGGCGACAATTGGTGGGAGTCGCTCATCACTGCGGTCATGGGCTTCATGGCTTTTATGCTCACCGCTGTTTTGTTTGTGGTGCTCACGGTGGTTTGGGCGATGGTGCTCATCAGTGTGTTTGGCATGAGCCACATCAATCAATTGGTGGCAAACAGGTTTTTCCCTAACATGCCAAAAACAGGTGGATTGAGCATACGACAATCGGTGTGGCACACACTCAAATGGACAGTTTGGTTTGGATTCTTTTGGATTATTTCGGTGCCTGCATATGTGTTGGCGGGCTTGGGTGCGATAATTCATGGCGGTGTGATTGCGCGCTACAATCAAAAAGTGTTTACTCTGGATGCGTTGGCTGATCATGCCACGCATGAAGAATTTGAAACCATTGCCCAAGAACACAATTTCAATTTATTTGTACTGGGTGTGGTTATTACCTTATTGGGTGCTTTGCCGACCTTTGTGTGGGTTGGCTCGGTGCTTGGTGCGGTATTGTTGCCCATCACAGCGATGCTGTCGGTGCTGACCTTTACCGCTTTATTTACGTTTTGTGGTTTGGCGTACAGTTGTTATTGCTTGCAGGCCTTGGATGATTTGAGGAGCAATACCTCAAACCAAGCAATTGCAGTGGTTTAACTCAATCGAAAGAACAGCAGTCCACATTGGGTTGAACCCATCCGACATTTCACTCAAAAGTGAAATTATCGGGTACGCTTTGGGTCATTGGATTATTGAACAATTCACTCACATGGGCTCATTATGTACGCACAAGACGAAAAACTCGCGAATAATTCTTACTACACAGCCACCGCTCAATCTCTGCCCGAACAGCCGACATTACATGACCAGGTACAAGCAGATGTCTGTGTGATTGGTGCGGGTTTGGCAGGTTTGTCCGCCGCATTGGAACTGGCGAATGCGGGGTTTAAAGTGGCTCTTATAGAAGGCAAACGCGTTGCGTGGGGCGCATCTGGACGCAATGGCGGACAGGCGATTGCAGGTTACGCCTGTGGTGAAGAGCCGTTTGAAAAGCAGTTGTCATTGGATGAGGCCAAAACCGCATTCAACCTCACTCTTGAAGGTTTGGATTTGATGCGCGAGCGCATCAAAGCATACGACATTGATTGTGATTGGGTGGATGGTTATATGACCGCGAGCGTCAAACCCAAGTCCAGCGCGGGTTTGTTTGAATGGGCCGATCGCATGGCGAAGGTGTACGACTATCCGTATTTACAAAAAATCAGTGCTCAGGAAATGCCTGAGTGGGTGGCATCCAAACGTTACCACGCGGGGGTTTTGGATAAAAACTCGGCGCATTTACATCCCCTCAAATATGCTTTGGGCTTGGCGCGGGCGTGTTTGGAAGCGGGCGTGACGATTTTTGAGCACAGCATCGTCACCGAGATTCAATACACCGATCCAGCCGTGGTGAAAAC